>NZ_JAVRBQ020000057.1:0-69544 GCF_034531215.2 Nostoc sp. ChiSLP03a | reverse complement strand
ATCAAGCAAGATTGCTTGGATCACTTTTTGCCGGAGGTCATAACTATAAGGTTTGGGCATCAGTTTCCCAGAGGTTCTACTGGAGCTTTCATCAAGGTCTACTTCCAGTTTATGGCTTAACCGCCTTGGCGGTTGCTATATTAGTATCGATCGTTAACGACAGTGTGGGGTAATATGAATAGGATTTACCCAGAGAAGATCCCCTAACCCGCCTAAAAAGAAAGGCAAAGAGGGAAAAATGGAAAAATCTCGCTTATCTGGGTTGATTGGCACGATATGCCAGTATGCCAGAAGAATCAATCTCCCTCTAGCTCAACTTTTTAAGACATCAGTGTAGATTTTCCGATCGCTCTTAAGCACAAATTGCTGCCCAGATTCCCGACTCCTTAAAGAAGTCGGGGATCTGAATCCAGCTTAGATAAATGACATTCCACTCTACTGGATAATTAATTTTTTGGAAATCCCCGATCGAATTATTGACTCACAAGTTGCTCAAGTGATTCCTGTTTGACTGCCGAACCTTGAGTTCCCAGTTGAATCAGTTCAATTTTATACCCATCAGGATCTTCCACAAAAGCAATTACCGTCGAACCATGTTTCATTGCCCCTGGCTCGCGCACGACTTTACCGCCCTGAGTGCGAATTTCTTCACACGTAGCGTAAATATCATCAACGCCAAGGGCAATGTGACCGTAAGCATTACCTAATTCGTACTTTTCTACACCCCAGTTGTAGGTGAGTTCGATTACCGAGTTGTCGCTTTCGTCGCCATAGCCAACAAAAGCCAGGGTAAATTCTCCGCCTGGATAATCTTTTCGGCGCAGCAGTTTCATTTTGAGAATTTCACAGTAGAACTTTAAAGATTCTTCAAGGTTGCCCACCCGCAGCATTGTGTGTAGTAATCGCATATTGACCTTTTCTCTGTAATTGATTTAGTGTTATTCTCTGCAAACATTTTACCTAGCTCAAAGTCTTAAGGTAAAAATGCTGTCACAGAAAGAATTAAAAGCCGAGAGGACAGAATAAACAATTACCCATTCTGGGCATTGCTCCCTATCCTTGATAATGGAAATCTTCTTTAATCTCAGCCGAGAAAGTCTCTTAACCACCTATGCTAGCGATTGGGTTAGGCAACTGGACTGGATGCGTAACACACTCGAATAAAGGATAAAGTACAGATGAGTAAATTTCTAGATACCGCCATTGAGGCGATCGCAGCCCGTGAAATTCTTGATTCACGCGGTAGACCGACAATTGAAGCCGAAGTGCATTTAGCTAACAGTGTTGTCGGATTGGCGCAAGTTCCCAGTGGTGCTTCTACTGGCACTTTTGAAGCCCACGAACTGCGTGATGGCGATAAAAGTCGTTATGGGGGCAAAGGTGTACTCAAGGCAGTACAAAACGTCAAAGAAGCACTTGCACCACAATTGTTAGGCTTGGATGTCCTCAATCAAGAACTGCTAGACCGTACAATGATTGCGATCGATGGTTCTGCTAACAAAAAAAATTTGGGGGCTAATGCAATTTTGGGGGTTTCCTTAGCAGCTGCTAAAGCTGGTGCTGAGTCTCTAGAAATTCCTTTATATCGCTATTTGGGTGGCCCTTTAGCGAATTTGCTCCCAGTACCGTTGATGAACGTGATTAACGGTGGCGCACACGCCTCAAATAACGTGGATTTTCAAGAGTTTATGATTGTCCCAATTGGTGCAACTTCTTTCCGGGAAGCGTTGCGTTGGGGTGCAGAGGTGTTTGCTACTCTCAGCCAAGTGTTAGATGAAAAGGGTTTGCTTACTGGTGTGGGTGATGAAGGCGGCTTTGCTCCTAACCTAGAATCTAATCAGGTGGCTTTAGAATTGCTGGTTGCTGCCATTCAGAAAGCTGGTTACAAACCAGGGGAGCAAGTAGCTTTGGCGCTGGATGTGGCGGCTAGCGAGTTTTACAAGAATGGTCAGTATGTTTACGATGGTAAACCTCACGCCCCGACTGAATTTATTGATTATTTAGGACAACTAGTTGACCAATACCCAATTGTGTCAATTGAGGATGGCTTACACGAAGAAGATTGGCAAAGTTGGCAATTAC
This sequence comes from Nostoc sp. ChiSLP03a, assembly GCF_034531215.2. NCBI lineage: Bacteria > Bacillati > Cyanobacteriota > Cyanophyceae > Nostocales > Nostocaceae > Nostoc > Nostoc sp. ChiSLP03a. The sequence continues at coordinate 67,462 of NZ_JAVRBQ020000057.1, read as the reverse complement.
TGACCCAGAAATTAGGTTCGCGGGTGCAATTGGTAGGTGATGACTTGTTTGTGACTAACGCTACTCGCTTGCAAAGAGGCATCCAGGAAAAAGCCGCTAATGCCATTTTGATTAAACTCAATCAAATTGGTTCTCTCACCGAAACCTTGGAAACAATTGATTTGGCAACTCGCAACAGTATCCGTTCAGTAATTAGCCATCGTTCTGGTGAAACTGAAGATACAACGATCGCTGATTTAGCTGTAGCAACCCGTGCCGGTCAAATCAAAACAGGTTCTCTGTGTCGCAGCGAACGAGTAGCAAAATATAATCGCTTGCTGCGAATTGAAGATGAACTAGGCGATCGCGCCGTTTATGCTGGTGCTGTGGGGTTAGGGCCGAAGTAGGGACTAGGGACTGGGGCAAGAATTCTTCCCAATACCCAATCCCCAGTACCCAATCCCCAATCAAGGATAAAACCCCAACTTGGGCAACCCCAAGGTTTCATCCCAACCCATCATCAGGTTTAGACACTGAATAGCTTGGCCCGCCTGTCCTTTAATTAGATTGTCAATTGCTGACATGACAATTACGCGACCCGTGCGTGGGTCAACTTCTACACCGATGTAACAAAGATTGCTGCCGCTCGCCCACTTGGTTTGGGGGTAAACGCCGCTACCGCAGACTTTTACCCAAGGAGAGTTGCGGTAGAAGGCTGAGAAAATTGTGATTAAATCATCTCGTACTAAACCTGGGTCGCTCATTGTGGCATATACTGTTGCCAAAATACCGCGTACCATTGGGACAAGGTGCGGTGTAAATTGGATCATGAGTTCGTGACCAGCTAAGTCACTGCAAATTTGCTCAATTTCTGGGGTATGACGGTGACGACCAACATTAAAAGCTGTTATGGAGTTGTCGGCTTCAGCTAGTAATAAGTTGGTTTGAGCCTGCTGTCCGCTGCTAGATGTGCCAGACTTGGCATCGATAATAGCTGTTTCCGGTCTGATTAAGCCTTGCTTTAAAAGTGGCGAAAGTGCAAGAAGACTAGCAGTGGCATAGGAACCGGGACAGCCAATAAGTTGAGCTTCGGCAATGCGATCGCGATAAAGTTCTGGTAATCCATAAACTGCTGTCGCTGCAATTGTGCGATCGCTTCTCTCTGTACCATACCAATTGGTATAAGTTGTCAAATCACTAAATCGATAGTCTGCACTCAAATCTAGTACTTTACATCCTTTTTCCAAAAGTTTGGGTGCGATTTGGCAAGCCAGACCATTTGGTAAAGACAGGAAAACTACTTCACAGCGGTGAGCAATTATTTCTGGTTCTACTGCCTCTATTAGCAGGTTAGTTGCATGAGCCAGATGCGGGTAGAGATCCCCAAAGGATTTCCCGATACTAGTCTCACCTCCTAAATAAACCATTTCGACTTCTGGGTGATCCATCAGTAGTCGTACTAATTGCACTCCACCATAGCCCGACGCGCCAACAATCCCAACGGGTACGCGTCTAAATTTGCCCATGATCCCAAATCCTTATCCCATGAATGGTTAATTCGTTCTCAGCTATCAACAATATCAGCGACCAGACGCGCAGCGCACAAAAGGTCTTAAACCCCTCTACTTTGTTCTCTAGAAGATGGGGGAGCAAACAAATGATTATTATGCTTCCTCATCCCCTTCGTCCTTTACTGTCGTTGCACTTTATCCGCACTTTTAATCGCAAAAATTTTTGCCCCGTTATCAAATCATTGCTAGTCTACTTCTCTGCCTTATAAAGGAGCTACAATCTAAAAGAAGAAATTGTTAAAAAAATTTACGTTTATAGCTGGAAATCTTCTGTGTCACAGCCTAATCCTACCCAAGCTTTTAAATTTGATTCGATTGATGCCGCTTTAGCGGACCTAAAAGCTGGTCGCGTCATTGTAGTGGTAGATGATGAAAATAGAGAAAATGAAGGCGACTTAATTTGTGCTGCCCAATTTGCTACACCCGACATGATTAATTTTATGGCGGTGGAAGCAAGAGGACTAATTTGTTTGGCAATGACAGGCGATCGCCTAGACGAGCTAGACTTACCCTTGATGGTAAGCAATATTACAGATACTAACCAAACTGCTTTCACTGTCAGTATTGATGCCGGGCCAGAATTAGGTGTCACTACAGGCATTTCAGCAGAAGACCGCGCCCGCACTATCCAGGTTACTCTCAATCCAGCCACAAAACCTACCGATTTGCGTCGTCCTGGTCATATTTTTCCAATTCGAGCTAAGGTTGGAGGCGTACTCAAACGCGCAGGACATACGGAAGCGGCTGTGGACTTAGCGAGATTAGCAGGGCTATACCCAGCGGGGGTAATTTGTGAAATTCAAAACTCTGATGGTTCAATGGCGCGGTTGCAGCAGTTAGTTGAATACGCGAAACGTCACAATTTAAAAATTATTAGTATTGCGGATTTAATCAGCTATCGTTTACAGCACGATCGCCTAGTGTATCGTGAGGTAATTACCAAGTTACCTAGTCAATTCGGTCAGTTTGAAATTTACGCCTATCGCCATACTCTGGATAATACAGAACACGTTGCAATTGTCAAGGGCGATCCAGCTAATTTCAAAGATGAGCCAGTGATGGTACGGATGCACTCAGAATGCTTAACTGGTGACGCTTTGGGTTCTTTGCGCTGCGACTGTCGGATGCAGCTTGTAGCTGCACTGAAAATGATTGAATCTGCTGGTCAAGGTGTAGTTGTATACCTGCGTCAAGAAGGGCGGGGAATTGGTTTGATTAACAAGCTGAAAGCCTACTCGTTGCAGGATATGGGACTAGATACAGTCGAAGCAAATGAGCGTTTGGGATTTCCTGCTGACTTGCGAGACTACGGGATGGGGGCACAAATGCTCATGGATTTGGGCATCAAAAAAATTCGCCTAATTACTAACAACCCCCGTAAAATTGCAGGTGTCAAGGGTTATGGGCTGGAAGTAGTTGATCGCGTGCCATTGTTAATTGAGGCAAACGACTACAATTCCTATTATCTGGCGACAAAGGCGAAAAAGCTGGGTCACATGCTGTTACAAACTTATCTAGTAACAGTAGCAATCCACTGGCAAGATGACCCGGAAGTTGTGACGGAACGTTATGAACGCTTAGAAAAACTGCGACACTTAGCAAAAAGTAACGATCTATTATTGCAGGAAGAAGCGCGTCCCTTAGCGATCGCTATATTTGACGAGCCATCGTTGACAGTACATTTGGGTTTCGATCAGGCAAAAGTTGCTAGCTGTGATTGGTATCAGCAGAGTGGTCATCCTTACATACAGGCAATCTTTCAAATTCTGGATAACCTAGCAACTGTGCCTTACATCCAGAAACTAGAATTTCTGATATCTTCTGGTTGCGATCCTTTAAGTAATTTACAAGTCCAACTAGATCGGCAGACATTCGCCGATGGTACACTGCCTTCATCGATTAGCGATCGCTTGGAGACGCAGCAAATTTACAGCTTTAGCAAATAGCCACAACTCTAGAAGCCAACTTTTTAAGAAGCTGGAGGATTTATTGTATGTAACTCCTACATTCCCCCCCAAATTTTTCAGCCGTTCTTTTATATAGACAATGAGAGCAATCAAAATTATTGTTGAAAAACATAATGACGATTACGTAGCATGTCCCTTGGGTATCAAGGGGGTTGTAGTTGGCGAAGGTGACAGCTATGAACAAGCACTAGCTGATGTTAAATCTGCTATCCGCTGCCATATAGAGATATTTGGTCAAGAGGTTTTAGAAGAGCAATCACCAGCTCGAGAAGCTTTTGTGGCGGAAGCTGAGGTTCTTATTTAACGTGAATTCGACGGATCTAAAAAACCCTACTTCCATTTTTCTCCCCCGCAGGGAGAGAGGCTTTGAAACCATAATTTTCTCGTTGTCAACTAAGAATATTTCTGCCCCTTTCCGCGCCGGAGAGGGGTTGGGGAGAGGTTCATCGAACTGACGTTTATTTAATCACTAAATGTAGACCAAGAAAAGAATAAAATCGAATCAAACCTGAAGATTGAGATTATGAACACAACTATTATTGCCAAAGTCACAGCTGATGGAAAGCTAGAAATTCCTCTAGAGGTTTTGGAAAAGCTTCAGCCTTGTACAGAATATGAAGTATTTGTTACCGAAAATGAAATTGTGTTTAAAAAAACGAACAACCGATTAACATTAAAAGAATTAAGGCAACGAGTGATGCAGGCTGGTTCAGATCCAAATCAACCAAGTCTCGAAGAAATTAATCAAATAGTCAAAGAAGTTAGGCAAGAACTTTGGACTGAAACATGAGGGTTGTAGTTGATGTAAATGTTTGGATTTCAGCATTGCTTTGGGGAGGAGTGCCAGATATAATTTTGCTACTGGCAGAGGAGCAGAAAATAACTATATTTGTATCTGATGCTTTATTTTTAGAGTTAGAAACAACTTTGCGCCGTCCAAAATTTCAGTCTAAAATCGAGTCTTTAAATTTAAGAGTAGAAGATATAATTAATGCTACAAAAGATGTACTCCAATTTTGTCTAACTGTTTCTGTCAGCGCTCCTCAATTACGCGATCCAAAAGATACTATAGTTCTGGCTGCGGCTATTGCTGCAAATGCTGAAGCAATTATTACTGGTGATTTAGATTTATTGGTTTTAATAGAGTTTAATAGAATTTCCATTTTGACACCACAAGATTTTATGATACGTTATTTTCCAGAAAGGTCTAATATTAATTCATAATTATTAATAGTCTACGGGAAGCACAAAGCTGTACGTAATAGACACTGGGGGAAGAATTTACCAATCCCCAGTACCCAGTCCCTAATTAATAATGAGTTGCGGTTTTGCGATGATGCACGGCTGTGACGCCATCAGTATCCAACAATTTGCCATTCTCTACAGTCGCATAAACCAGCCAGTGGTCGCCAGATTCCATGCGGTTTTTTACGGAACATTCAAGATATGCTAGAGCATCCGTAAGTATAGGAGAACCGCTTTCAGCTTCTTCGGCGGCGACATCAGCAAATCGGTCTTGTCCTGGCCCAAAAGGTTTGAGGAAGTGCTTCATCAATCCCAGGTGATTCCCTTCCTTGAGGATATTGAGGACAAATTTGTTTCCTGTATGCGTCAGTGTTTCTACTGCCCGATCTTTGGCAACGGCGATGGTTAAACCAGGTGGACTAAAACTGGCTTGAGATACCCAAGAAGCTAACATGGCACTGGAACGATCGCCTTCTTTGGCTGTGAGAACGCAAAGAGAACCGACAATCCGACCAACTGCTTGTTCTACATTTGTTGCAGGAAGACTCTGCGATCGCACTTTTCTCGCTTTCTTCAGTGCTTGGGCAAAGTCGGTTCCAGCTTCTTCACACAATTGCAAGGTGGCATCGTCGGGTTTGAATTTTACGCGGATGGTATCAAAACCAAACCGATAGCCAGCATCTTTTAATTTACCCTCAATTAAATCAACTGCTTCCCCACTCCAGCCAAAGGAACCGAAAGCACCAGCAAGTTTATTGTTAGTAGCGGTGGATAGGACAATTCCTAAAGCTGTTTGTACGGGTGTTGGTGCATGACCGCCAAGAGTAGGAGAACCGATGATGAAACCACCGGCTTTTTCCACAGCCGCTCGGATTTCTTCTGGTTCCGTAAATTCGCAGTTAATCGATTCTACAGCAACACCAGCTTTTGTAATCCCACGAGCGATCGCTTGGGCTAATGTGGCTGTATTTCCGTAAGCTGAAGCATAAATTAACGCCACTGTCAAGTCAGCAGAAGTTTGCTGTTGACTCCATTCTCGATAAGCTTTGGTTAGTTCGATTAAGCCATAGCGTACCAAAGGCCCGTGTCCAGTACCATACATTCGCACGGGGAAATCAGCTAATTTCTCCAGTGCTGTTTCAACTTGACGGGCGTGGGGAGCCATCAGGCAATCAAAATAATAGCGCCGATCCTCGTTATATATTTCCCAACCTTCATCAAAGACCTGATCTCCACAAACGTGCGCCCCAAACAACTTATTTGTGTACAGAATTTCTGTTTGCGGGTCGTAGGTACAAAGTTGATCTGCATAGCGGGGATTGGGAGTGGGAATAAATTGTAAATTATGCCCATTACCCAAATCTAGAGTTTCTTCGCCGCGCATCACAAGAATTTGCAAATCTGGATTTTCCAGCGCCGCACGTAAATTTCTCGCTCCTGGATTAGAACACACAAAGGTGATTTGCGGCGCAATTTCTAACAAAGCTTTTAAAGTTGCAGCCCGGTTAGGATTTACGTGTCCCAAAATTACATAATCTAAATCTTCTAGATGGAAACGTTGCTGTAAAGCTTCTAAATAAATTTGCGTAAAGGTTTCCCCTGGAGGATCGATGATGGCAGTTTTCTCACTTTCGATTAAATAAGAATTAGCAGTTGTACCCTTAGCAAGAGCATATTCAATTTCAAATCTCAGCCTTGACCAACTGCGCGATCGCAGTATTCTCGTATCTGTCGCAATGGGGAAAACTTGAACGTCACGGGGTTTGTTTTTTGACATGGCTTTATTGGGAATTGGGGATTGGGTACTGGGGATTGGGTGATTGGGTACTGGGGATTGGGGATTGGGTACTGGGTATTTGGAAAACTTTTTCCCAGTTCCTAGTCCCCAGTCCTCGGTCTCTAGTCACTAGTCTCTAGTCCCCAGTTCCTAGTCCTCGGTCTCTAGTCACTAGTCTCTAGTCCCCAGTTCCCAGTCCCCAGTCCCCAGTACCCAATCACCCAATCCCTAATAATGATTACCAACTTTACGATGATGCACAGCAGTCAAAGCTTCTGGTTTAGAAACTCCTCCGGCGTAGACTGTGCTATATACTCCCCAATGGTCGCCGCAATCCATTCTGCTGATGACTTCGCACTCCATGTAGGCAAGCGCATCGTTGAGGATAGGCGCACCATTTTCGGCTGGCTGAGTTCTCACTCCTTCAAAACGATCTGCACCAGGGGCGAACCGTTTCAAAAAGTGTTTCATTAATGGTTGGAAATTGCCTTCTTCTAAAACGTTGAGGACAAAGCGATCGCCTACTTGCATGAGTGATTCAATTGCCCGATCTTTGGCGACTGCAATGGAGAATCCCAAGGGTTTGAAGCTAGCTTGAGCAACCCAAGAGGCTAGCATGGCACTGGATACATCGCCTTTTTTGGCAGTAATAATATATAACCCACCGCTGATTCTACCTAGTGCTTTATCTAAGTCAGCACCAAGGGATTTCATCGCTTTGATGTTGCGATCGCGTGTTACCCATTGAGCTAAGTCTGTACCCGCTTCTTCACACAACTTGTAGGTATTTTCCGTAGGCGTTTGTTTAATCCGAATTGGTGGAAAAACTGTTGTCAAACCCAAATTACGGAATTTACTCACCAAAGGATCTATTGGCTCATCATCACCACTGCCGGTTTCAAACACGCCGATAGCTTGTTTTTCTTTGACAGATCCTAAAACTGTGCTGAGTGCAGCTTGGATATTCGCACCACCAGAAGCCGGAGGTAGTCCAACGACTAGTCCAGCACAACGGCTAACTAGTTCCCGCAGTTCTTGTAAATCGACTTCAGATCCCAAATCGACAATTTCCACGGCGACACCAGTTTTACCGATACCGTTGGCAATTGCTTGCGCAAGGCGATCGCTATATCCGTATTCGGAAACGTAAAATATCCCAATTGTTGTTTCTGCCTTGGTTTGGCTTTGGCTCCAAGTGCGGTAACGTCCAACTAGTTCTTCTACATTGTGAGATAATAACGGGCCGTGCCCTGTGGCGATCGTGTCGATGGTTTTCAGTTCCGCCATCCGCTTCAGGGCAGACAGAACCGATCGGGCATTCGGCCCCATCAAGCAATCGTAGTAGTAATGAAAGTCTTCTTCGATCGCTGCCAAGTCTTCATCAAAGGTGCTATCTGAGCAGTAGTGCAACCCAAAGGCATCGCAGGTGTAGAGAGTTTTGGTTTTGTGGTCGAAGCTGAAAATGGTATCCGGCCAGTGTAAATTTGGAGCAATCACGAATTCAAATTCATGATCGTTGCCCAAATTTAAGCGATCGCCATTTTTCACAATCCGCCGTTTAAATGGCTGATGTACCAAATCCTCTAGAAACTGAATCGCCACTTTAGAACCGACAACGGTTATTTCTGGAGCCATTTGCAGCAAATCTTTAACTAAACCGCTATGGTCTGGTTCAGTGTGACTGATAATTAAATAATCAATCTCTGTTGGATTGATTAGTCCAGTAAGCGTATCAAAGTATAGTTGACGAAACTTTTCATGGGAGGTATCAACTAAGGCAGTCTGCTCCCCGCGAATGAGAAACGAGTTATAAGTAGTACCGTTTTGCAGACCAAACTCAATATCGAAGCGATCGCGATCCCAATCCAAAGAGCGAATAGCCGTAGTCTCTTGAGCAATCTCTACAGTCTGTATGGTGAGCCGTTTTTCAGTTTTTTCGGTGAGTGCTACCATAACTCCCTCCTTGACACAATGAGTATTTCTTCCTCTTCTTTTATTGTTACACGGCTTTAATGTTAATTTTTATTAAAAAACCTCTAGTTGACTTAAAAAAGTTAAAAGTGTGAAACCACAGAGCCACAGAGAGGAAATTTGGCTAGCCTTGGAAATTGGCAATTCGCGGCTGCATTGGGCATTGTTTTTTGGCGAGACACTTTACTCAGCTTGGGATACCGACTATTTTCCTGAGTCTGTCATACAACATCTAGCTGAATGTCAAACCCTAGATGATTTATTGCTGACAATTTCTCCACCCCATCAACAAAGTAATTTTCTCACAAATACTCCACCCCTTTGCGCTTTTGTCTCTCTGCCCCCTTGCCCTCTTTTCCTCGCCTCAGTAGTTCCCAGTCAAACTGCTATTTGGCAAACTTACCCAAATGTTCGCATTATTACCTTAGACCAAATACCACTCAAAGGCGTGTATCCCACACTAGGAATTGACCGCGCTTTAGCTTTGTGGGGTGCGGGGACAACTTGGGGTTTTCCGATGTTGGTAATTGATGCTGGGACAGCGCTGACTTTTACAGCTGCGGATGCTAATAAGTCTCTAATTGGAGGTGCAATTTTGCCGGGATTAGGCTTGCAATTTGCAACTCTCGGTCAACAAACAGGACAATTACCATTAGTAGAAATGCAAAATTTTCCGTCTCTACCAGCACGTTTTGCTCTCAATACTAAAGAAGCAATTCAAAGCGGAGTAATTTACACAGTCTTAGCTGGAATCAAATATTTTATTGAAGCCTGGTTGCAATTATTTCCTAATGGTAATATTGCAATTAAAGGGGGCGATCGCACTTTATTACTAAATTATCTGCGAACTTTATATCCTGAAATTACAGGACGCTTGATTGTAGAACCAAATTTAATTTTTTGGGGAATGCGAGAAATAGTAAAACTGCTCTAAGTTAGACCCAGAGCAGCTTAAGATTTATCAATTAGAAGGTCGGAATTGAGCTTTGATTCTCTGAGCAATGGAAGTAGCTTCACGGCGAATCCTCTCAGTGTCAATCGTGAGCATCCGACGTTTTTCCATTAGAACTTGCCCATTTACAATCACAGTATCAACATCTTGGGCATCTGCTGCATAAACAAGATGGGAGATGACATCGTAAAGCGGGAGCAAGTGTGGTTCTTTAAGCTGGACTTGAATTAGGTCTGCTTGAAGTCCCACCTTAATCGCACCAATTTTATCTGATAAGCCAAGTGCTTCTGCACCACCAAGTGTTGCCATACGCAAAACTGTCTTAGCCGATACAGCAGTGGGGTCAAGGGTAGTCCCTTTATGAATGAGGGCGGTGAGTCGAATTGCCTTCCACATATCAAGAGTGTTGTTCGATGCGGCTCCATCCGTACCTAAACCAACCTTAACTCCTGCCTTCAGCATCGCCGGAATCGGCGCAAAGCCAGAAGCCAGTTTCAAATTCGAGTCAGGATTATGGATAACACCAACACCACGTTTGGCTAGCAGGGCGATTTCACTTGCGTTAGGCCAGACAACGTGTGCGGCAAATACACGCGGCTCCAGAAAACCGAGATTTTCTAGATGTTTCACTGGGGTTGCATTATAGCGCTGCTGAACATCTTTAACTTCAGTTTGTGTCTCTGCCAGGTGAATCGTCAACGGGACATCGTAATGACGCGCAGCCTGAATAGCTTGTACCAGATGCTCTGGCGAGACGGTGTAAGGAGCGTGTGCAGTAATCGCTGGTATTATACGTTCGTTCTTGCCTTTCCAAAGTTTCAGAAAATTTATCGCCGAGGCAAAGGCATCATCCCATCCTTTGAAACCAGGGCTAGGAAAATCTATTGACGAGGGCGCAATAATGGCGCGTAAGCCGCATTCACTAACGACTTTGGCAGCGACATCTGGCTGAAAGTACATATCAACAAACGTTGTTGTACCACCACGTATCATCTCCCAGCAAGCAAGCTGTTCGCCAACGCGGACAAAATTTTCATCAACGAACTTTCCTTCTGCTGGGAAGATGTAATTCTGGAGCCAATCCTGCAACGCTAAGTCATCCGCAAGACCACGAAACAGAACCATTGCTGAGTGAGAATGACCGTTGACCAGACCCGGCATCAGCACCAGACCGTCGCCTGGCAGCGTCCTGTCGGCTGTGTAAGATGCCATGATTTTGTATTGTGTATCTACCGCAACAATTTTGCCATCCCTAATGGCGATCGCCCCATTCTGGATGACGGGTTGTGCCTTGTTCATCGTTACGATAAAATCACCACCCACAATCAGTTGTACTCTTTGCTTCCCTTGAGCGACTAGATTATAGTTACTTTGAGCAATAACTATCTGACCGAAAAAGACAAACAACGTCGTACAGACAAAAAGAACTAATAGCTTATAGTATTTTGTTAGATGAGGTTTCACACTAAAATATCCTTGTTGAATTTTTGTTGTGACTTTATCATCCGTCTAATTGCTACTAATTTCACAATTAAAATTCTGGTTTATATCAATTTATCTGTAAACATTCTTCACAAATTACTAGTCTTAAATAGCGCCCTTTAATCGCTTCTTAATCACTCTTTATGGAGAAAAATACTCGTTCCTAGATAAGACTTTCATTAAAAAAGATCATTAATGAGAAATATAATATTAAGAAATAAACCTTTAAACTCAGTTATTGTTTTAATTTTAAAAATTGTTTTTGAATTTTATTCTCCCAGAACAATTCAAGCTGATGGCAAAAGCTTTGGATTTCCTTTACCAGCTTTTATCAATCTTGGAAAAGTTAAAGAATTTTTGATATTTCAGCCAACGAAAAATTAAAGTTTTATCAGAGTGACCCAAGAGGGTTAAGCTTTGGTTTTCTGAGCAGCAACTTGTCTACGCTTTATTAACCAGGCGATGCTACCAGCGAGAACTGTGCCACTTGTTGTTAATGGTTCAGGGACTGGAGTAGTAGAGGTAATATTAATTAATCCATTGTTTTGATCTATTGTTCCCTCAGTAGGATTTCTCAAAGTAAGGCTTAAACCAACAGTTCCGAACAGATAATAATCTGTACTTTGCGCGTTATCCTGACCTACATCAAAGTACCCAAACAAAGACTTAGTGGCTGTATCGTAGTTGAAGTCTAAAAAATCATAAACAATACTCGCATTAGTAATCGGAGCAAAACTATTCAACAATTTTTGACTTGGGTCAAAAAAAGAAACTGCGATGGATTGAACTTTTGAATTGTTTATGGTTCTATAACCTTGAGTTTCATTATAGGAAAATGAGCCTCTAGCTGAATACCCAGCATTACCATTCCAGTTAAAGTTGAGTGTAACTGCCTGGACTGGGACAGCTTTTAATAAACCCAAGCTCATCACTACTCCAGCAGTAATAGCGATACAAAGCTTTTGAGTTAATTCCATCAAAAAAGTTTTTCCAATTTAATAATCTGTATGAAGCCGCTTTGGGCTTAGTATAGATTATTGCATTACTTTGTTAAAAAATAATAATACCAATTCTTTGTAAAATTGCATACTTTACGGTATTGTTCAGCAACACAGTAAGTCCAAATGCTCAATTCTCTTTAATAAACTCCCGAATCTCGATCGCCACTACTTCAGCAGAAGATTCTGGTAAGTCATTTCCGGCATGGGCAATCATTTTCAACTCGACTTTTGATATTAGTTGAGCATAAACACGGCTTCTGGCTAAAGCATCTGGTGTATCTTGGCCACCTTGTAAAATAAAAACTGGGACATCGATCATATAAAGCTGCTTTTGCAGTAATTCCGCCTCAATTTCTACTTGTCGCCGTTTGAAAAGTAACTGGCAACCTATGGGATACGGCAATAGCGATTGACGCAACTGCAAGTCTTGGGCAATTTTTTCATGCCAACCCAGGATTTTAGTCAAAGGACTGAGCGATCGCAAAAATTTAACTATTAGTGGTGGATAATTCAATAATCGCCGCATCTTCTGGCAATACTCTTCTTGTCCTGCTATCTCTACGCCCTCTGGTGCTAGCAGTACCACACCATCAACTTTCTCTGGATACTTTAAAGCATAGCTAGCAGCAATCCAACCCCCAAGAGAATGCCCCACTAAATATACTTTTTCTAGCTTCACAGCCTGCAAAAATTCAGCTAGACATTCAACTTGTAAATCTATCGAATGGTGGATATTAGGATTTTCTGATTCACCAAATCCTAGCAAATCAGGTGCAAAACAATGAAAATCTTGTGCAAGGGATTCCATCACAGATAACCATTGACTGCTCTCATTCCAAGCACCATGTAAAAAAATTATAGGAGTTTTTTCACCGACTTCACGCCAGAATAGTAGCCCTTGAGAGAGCTTTCTCCGGGAGTTACGCAATAGTGTATCCATTTTATTTAGTAGTTAATTTTTAGCACCATAATAAATAGTCATTTGTCATTGGTCATTAGTCATTAGTCATTAGTCAAATTACAAACACAAAGGTGTGGTGCAATTCGTTTAGCGTCTCCTTGGGGAAGCCTATCGTAGAGGAGAGAGGATTCCTTAAATCATAACCTTGGTGGAAATAACCAATGACAAATGACAAATGACAAATGACAAAATATTATTATGCCAGTGTTGTCAAGCCATTCAAGTAGTCTTGTAACTGCCGAGTATGGTCGTGAGACATCTTTCCTGAAGGTAGTAAACTGGGAGAGAAAGCTTGGATTTCCATGACTTCTAAAGTGTCTTGAATCTCCATTGTCCCATGCACCTCGGCTTCAACCACAATACAAATTGAATGGATTCTGGGATCGCGGTCTGGTGCAGAGTAAACTCCTACTAAACGGTTAATTTTCACCAATTCTAGCCCGGTTTCCTCCATTAATTCCCGGCGCACTGTATTGGGAATATCTTCTCCCCAATCTACAATCCCTCCAGGCAATGACCAAAGACCATTGTCGCGCCGTCGGATCAGTACAATCCGACCATCGGGTAAAATTGGGATGATACTAGTGCCAGTAATGGGATGACGAAATATTATACCCAATACTGTTTGTCCAATACGCCATAAACTACGTGTGGACTCTACTGCTGCCGGAAAAAAAGCAATAACGTTCAATCTTCAAAGTTTTGTGTTGTATTCTATAGTTCCCTACCACTTACATAAGCTCAACTAATAAAAATTTTATTGAGTTTTGTTTTATACAAAAATGTTTGTGGATTGAGATTTTATTCTCACGATTTACGTAGAATATTATCAATTCTAACATCAAGTTTAATGAGAAGCACTGTACTTATATATACATGATATTTCTTGAAGCAGGTAAATTTTCAGTTTATAGCTATAGCAATCCTATTTGAGTTGTAAAAATTAACGAACCGCCAACACAAAGCATTTTGTAGAGAAGATGCCAAGAGCGCCAAGAAAAGAAAGAGAAGTTTTCACAATTAATTTAGGACTGCTATAGCATTAGTATTGCTGAAACTAGCTGTTAATAATAGATTTTTATAACACATTAAAAAAATAATATGAATAATAAGTCAAAATTCCAAATTCTGAATTCTGAACTTATAATAGGCACTTAAGTAGGGTTTAAAACCTACAATTAATTAAAGACCACTAAATCAAAAATTATACTCTATGCTTAAACTTACCTATGCTTATTGAATTTTTATAACCCACTCCTGAATTATTTCTTGATAATATTGGTTAGTTGCAAGAACAACAACTGATGAGCTAATTTACAGTCAGTTGACAGATTAAAATCTCAGAAAAGATATTTTTCATCTTACTGGCGAGGATAATTCAGAATTTTTATTGACAAGCTTATGTATAATGCGATAGACTAGTACACTGTTTAAAGCGTATTCATTGCTGCACTAGGCTAAAATTATATCAATAACATTGGTAGCTAATATTGCCTATGTGATGCCTAGTTCCTACTTTTTTGTTGTTTATTAATAGAGGTGAACATGGCCAAGCGCCGTAACCCGAAAAAAGAAAAGGCGCTACGTAACCAGGCGTATGCCAGAAAGTTTCGTAAACGGACTACGACAGGAAGAATGCAGAGAAGGTTCCAACAAAGACCACCAAAGAATGAGGAAGAAGAAGGCGCAGCAGCAGCTGACACTGAATAAGTTGTCTGCCTAAATCCTTATTGTTTGGATTATTTACCTTTTGGGGCGCACATTTATTTGTACGCCCTTATTTATATTGGGCATTGGGCATGGGGCATGGGGCATGGGGCATTAGTTATTCCCCTTGTCTCCCTTGTCCTACTCCCCAGTTCCCCAATCCTCTATTGAGCAATTTGAGCGCGGGCAGCTACGAGGGCTTTGTTTACCTGTACAAAGCCAGTACCTCCGTAACTGTTGCGGGCAGCAACAACTTGACGGGGGGAAATCGCCTCATAAATATCTGCTGCAAATGCTGGGTGTAGTTGTTGCCACTCTTCCAATTTCAAATCTTTTAGGAGTTTACCTGCGGCAATACTAGTTTTTACCACCTTACCCACAAGGTTGTAAGCTTCTCGAAAAGGAACGCCCCGTGCTGCCAAATAATCTGCTACATCGGTAGCATTAGAAAAATCCTCCGCTACAGCTGATGCTAACCGGTGGGTACGAAATTCTAAGCCTTCCCTGAGCAAAATTGTCATCGCTTCTAGAGAAGCTTTGACTGTGTTGACGCTATCAAATAGACCTTCTTTATCTTCTTGCAAGTCTTTGTTATATGCCAGGGGTAGCCCTTTCATGATGACTAACATCGCCTGGAGATGACCGAATACACGTCCTGTTTTCCCCCGCACCAATTCTGGGACATCGGGGTTTTTCTTTTGGGGCATGATACTGGAACCTGTAGCACAGCTATCTTTGAGGGTGACAAAGCGAAATTCTTCAGATGACCAAAGAATGACTTCTTCTGCAAGACGGCTGAGGTGAACCATAATCAAGCTAGCAGCACACAAGAATTCGATCGCAAAATCGCGATCGCTCACTCCATCGAGGCTATTAGCATAAATATCGTCAAAATTCAATAGTTTGGCTGTGTAGTGGCGATCGATGGGGAAAGTAGTTCCCGCTAAAGCACCACATCCCAAAGGTGAAATATTTACGCGGCGAGAAACATCTCCTAAGCGTTCCCAGTCGCGTTGCGCCATTTGAAAGTATGCCAAGAGGTGATGAGCTAAACTCAAGGGTTGGGCGCGTTGGAGGTGGGTATAGCCAGGAATCAGGGTTTCAACGTGCTTTTCAGCTATATCCAGCAAAACACCTTGAAATTCTCGCAATTGGCTTTTGATTTGTTGGATTTGGTCGCGGAGATAGAGTCTAGTATCAGTGCCAACTTGGTCATTACGCGATCGCGCTGTATGCACCTTCTTACCTACATCGCCAACAATTTCTGTCAGTCGGCGTTCAACTGCAAAATGCACATCTTCAGCATCGACACCGGGCTGAAATTTCCCCTGGCGGTACTCTTGGCGAATTTGTTCTAAACCGGCAACCAGTTGCTCTCCTTCTTCTGGGGAGATAATGCCCGTGTGAGCAAGCATTTTGGCATGAGCTTGAGAACCAGTGAGGTCATATTCGATTAATTCAATATCAAAACTTATACTGGCATTAAAACGAGCGATCGCTGGATGCAACGCTGATTCAAACCGCTGGCTCCAAGTTTCTTTTTTGGTCATAAATTATCAAAAGAATGGGCGAGAGTTAAGAGTTAAGAGTGAGGAATTATGAGTTTTTGACTCCTAACTTCTCACTCCTCACTTTCAACTCCTAACTTTTAAATTTAACCGTAGCTAGTTAGATTCCGAATCATATAGCCAATGACTAAACCAATCAACAATGCCCAGACTTGACCTGTTTGTATAAAGTGGCTCCAAAATTTTTGAATCTGACCGAGAATGTTTGGATCGGTAATTGTTTGTGCTAATGCCGTTAAATTGACAGGCAAGTGCCAATATAACTGAGATATCAAATCACTGTAATGGCTCATATTTGGTAATTAAGAGGTTGGGGCTGGCAAATTTCATTATCAGTTTATTTTTTACATCAATTACTGATAATCTACTGAAATACTGCGTATAACTTTAATGTCTTAACTCAAGATCCAGCCGATGCCAACCGCAATTTCTCGGCAGTTCGCAAAATTTGCCCCGCTAAAACTGCTGCACCAAAACCATTATCGATATTTACTACACCTACTCCCGTAGCACAAGAGTTAAGCATTGTCAATAGAGGTGCTAAACCACCAAAACTTGCCCCATAACCAATGCTGGTTGGTACGGCAATCACGGGACAACTTGCTAAACCTGCGACAACGCTGGGTAAAGCGCCTTCCATCCCCGCCACGACAATCAACACTGATGCTGACTCAATCAGGTGGCGGTTACTTAATAAGCGGTGAATCCCAGCAACGCCAACATCCCAGAGGCGCTGTACCTTAAAACCAGAAAGTTCAGCAGTGACAGCTGCTTCTTCAGCAACGGGTAAATCGGCAGTACCAGCAGAAAGAATGCCAATTTCACCCGCAAATTGTGGTTCGATAGTAAGGGGAGCGATCGCACAAATTCGCGCCGATTCATAATATTGCAAACCGTTAACTTTTGATTGCAGTGTGGTATAAACTGCTGGTTCAATGCGGGTTGCCATGACTACAGGCTTACGGAGGCGCATCACCTCGATAATTTGAGCAATTTGATCGGGAGTTTTACCAGGGCCCCAAATCACCTCTGGGAAACCAGTTCTTAGCTGGCGATGATGGTCAATTTTGGCAAACTCACCTACAGATTCATAAGTTAAATCTTTGAGTGAGTCTAATGCCGTATCTGGCGTAACTTTACCATTGGCAACCGCAACGAGGAGCGATCGCAAAGTTTTGTCATTTGTCATTGGTCATTTGTCCTTTGTTACTTATCAGTTGTCAGTTGTCAGTTGTCAGTTGTCAGTTGTTAGATGCTACTAATTACTAACTAATGACTATTGACTAATGACTAATGACTAATCCGTTACTTTAATTTGTTCGATATTCCAGAATGCGCCACCAAGAGCAGAGAATTTTATTCCTTCAAAACGATTACGCACCGCTGACATTGAATAAGGATTAACCAGGTAAATAAAAGGTAAATTTTCCTGAGTAATCCGCTGTGTTTCGGCATAAATCGCTTTAACTTTAGCTTCGTCTAATTCTCGTGCCGCTTGAATGTAAAGATTCCCTATTTCTGCTTCCCAAGGAGCAATCTCCCAACCCTGAATAGGTTTTTGTCCTGCTTGGGGTTTCTGATTAAACATGTGCAATCCGCCTTCAGGTGCCCAGACGTTAGCACCGTCATTCGGTTCTAATCCACCAGTCAAACCCATCAAAGAAGCTTCCCAATCTAGGGAGTTAGAAATTTTATCAGTAAAAGTATTCCATGCCAACGGAGTGAAATCAACTTGAATACCGATTTTGCTCAAGTCTTGTTTAATCTGCGATCCCATTGCTTCACGGATTTTATTTCCAGCATTGGTAAGCAAAGAGAAACGGACACGATTTCCGCGATCGTCTACTAACTGATTGTTGTTGTACTTAAATCCTGCTTTTAGTAGTAATTCCTTCGCTTTTTGCTGATTATAATCGTAAACTTTTAACCCCTCTTTAAGGGAAAGATAATAGGGGCTTTGTACAGAAATCGGTGAATTTTGTGGCACGCCCAAGCCGCGAAAAGTGTTATTAATCATCGTTTGGCGGTCAATTGCATAAGCTATAGCTTGCCGAAATTGTACATTATTGAACCACCGAGATTTAACTGGATCTACTAGTGGTTTTCCGTCTCTTTTACCTTTGTTAAGATTGAACCAAACAAACGATGTACTCGATGTTGGGCCACCATTATAAATTGTGAAATTACCCTGCTTTTCTTGCACTTTTAGCAAAGAAAAATAATCTGGCGACACTCCTACAGTATCTAACCCGCCAGAACGAAATTGTAGCAAGGAAGTATCTGTTGATTCCACAATTTGCCAAATTACTCGTTCAATATAAGGCTGGGAATTACCTTGAGCATCCTTGCGCCAGTAGTAGGGATTGCGCCGGAAGACCACACGCTGGCTCGTGTCGTAGCGCTCTATTTTGTAAGGGCCGTTGACAATAATTTCGTTCGGAGGAGTATCAACACCCCATTTTGTCAGAAAAATCGGACTCCCATTTTGGTCTTTGGTTTTTACTGATTGTTGCAATATGTGTGCGGGCAAAATTGGCGAACCTGTACTTAGTAGAAAAGGTCTAAAGGGTTCCGGTACGATAAACTCAACCCGACGTTCATCCACTTTTTGCACAGTAGGTAGCTTCCTACTCTCACCAATTCTTAAACCATCTCTCACATCTGTAGGAATTGCTTCGTTAAGGTAAATATCGTTGTAGGTAAACACCACATCATCTACTGTTAGTGGCTGACCATCAGACCATTTCAATCCTTCACGTAGAGTAAAAACAATCTTTAATTTATCATCGGAAATTTGCCAAGATTCCGCTAATGCTGGCTCGATTTTAGCAGTGATTGGATTTTGGGTAATTAATCCCTCGTAAATTAGAGGAAAAACATTGGGAAACTCTTGACTCAAAGGGTAGTTAAAAGTTTTGGGATCGCTGAGAATGCTACTTACCAATTGCGGTACTTGAGCAGCTGGACTTTTAAAGTTAGCTGGGTTGCAGGCAGTAACTGTAAGTGCTATTGCTGAAGTAAAAATTATTGGCAACCATAAATGTTTAATTGCCAAATATATTTTTCTAAAAAAGTTCATAATTACTAATCTATTTCCATCCTAATCAGTCTTGAATATCTTTATTAGAGGCTAAAAGAAAGTTATTCTGAAGCATCTAGTAAGACGACAGCATAAGCACATATCCCTTCTTCACGGCCAACAGGGCCTAATTTTTCATTAGTAGTAGCTTTAATGCCAATTTGATTTGGTTGTAATTCTAAAACTGCTGCTAGTTTGTCGCGCATGTTGTGAATATGCGGTTTTAATTTTGGACGTTCTGCTACTACTACCGAGTCAATATTTCCGATCTGCCAGCCTCGATCGCGAATCAATTGATGTACTTGAGTTAATAGTACTAAACTATCTGCTCCCGCCCATTGGGGATCGCTAGGCGGAAAATAATAACCAATATCCCCCAAGGATAATGCCCCAAGCATGGCATCCATAATCGCGTGCGTTAACACATCAGCATCACTGTGTCCCAATAAACCCAGTTCATGCGGAATTTGAACTCCACCTAAAATCAAAAGGCGATCGCTCACTAGTTGATGAATATCGTAGCCATTACCAATACGAATTTTTGTCATTTGTCATTTGTTATTTGTCATTTGTCATTTGTCAGGAGTTATAAATTATTATTCTCCTCCTGCTCCCCCTGCTGCAATTTCTCTAGGAGATCGGGGCGGCGATCGCGGGTTCTTTGAATTTGTTGTTCGTAACGCCATCGAGCGATCGCGGCGTGATTTCCACTGAGCAGGACATCAGGCACTTTCAAACCGCGAAAATTCGCAGGACGAGTATATTGGGGATAATCCAATAACCCCTCCTCAAAACTTTCTGCTGTCAAAGATTCAGTTTTGGCTACGGTTCCTGGTATTAGCCGCACTACGCCATTAATCAAAGCCATTGCTGGAATTTCTCCACCGGTCAGAATAAAATCGCCCAAAGATACTTCACGAGTTACCAAATGTAGCACTCTCTCATCCACTCCTTCGTAATGCCCGCAAATAACTACTAACTGGTCATAATTTGTCGCCAATTCTTTCAAAAGAGCTTGATTAATTGTTTGACCCTGTGGACTCATCAAAATTACTTCTCTTCGGGGTAGAATCGGCAGCGACTCTACAGCGGTAAAAATAGGTTCTGGCTTCATTAGCATCCCAACGCCGCCGCCATAGGGTTCATCGTCTACCTTTCGGTGTTTATCAGTGGTAAAGTCCCGTGGATTAATCAGATGCACTTCGGCAATCTGTTTGGCTAAGGCTTTACCTAGCAGCCCAGAATTGAGAACAGAGTTAAAACAGTCAGGAAAAAGCGTAACTATATCAAAGCGCACAGTTATTCGTATTCGAGGACACTAATCTTAAATTTGAATGTCTAGCAAACACCAGCAAGCCAAGGTCGGGTTAAACTCCAGTTAAACTTTATCAATAGTATCTAAAACTACCAGACCTCCTGGATTTTAGATGGGATCAAAAGTTTTTCTAATTACTTAATTTATGTTTAAATGTTGTCACAACTACATTTAAATTAATAATCATATCAAGTTAACAACTTCCAGGATGCATCGAGCCAGCCTCAGAAAAAAGCGTAGTCTTAACTGCTTTTCCCCAACTCTAAAGGGGGAATCTAGCTACTCAAAGACTATTTTGCCCTGCTGCAAGTGGACAGATGAAAAACAAGGCGTTGGCCAGAGAGGAATGGGAACAAACACGTTTAGACTGAGGCAATGCGAGCGTGAAGCGAGAATTTGGAGAGTGGCTTTCCCCAGTTCCAAACTTCCAAAAAGTGTCCTCTCAAAAGTTGCAAAGCGCAAAAATTATCAGCAACTGAACCTTGTTGAATTCACACGCCATTCGCCACAAGCCGGGGAACCATGCACGGCAGTCGCTCATGGGGGAAACCCTCTCTGAGCGACTGCCTCTCCTGACGGAGACGCTATGCGAACACCAAGGCGATGGCTCCTGAAGTTGTTGACAGGAGAACCAAAATGCCGCAATTACAAGCTAAATCGCTAGAAATGAGGACACCCCAAGCAACTAAAACCGCCGTTCTGGTTATCGGAGGTGCAGAAGATAAAGTTCATGGGCGCGAAATCCTACGAACTTTTTTTGGACGCGCTGGTGCTAGTAAGGCTTATATTACAATTATTCCATCTGCCTCTCGCGAACCTGCCATCATCGGTGGTCGGTATATTCGCATTTTTGAAGAAATGGGTGCCCAGAAGGTAGAGATTTTAGACATCCGCGAACGAGAACAGTGTGAAGCCTCCCAGATCAAAGCATCCTTAGAAGCCTGTAGTGGGGTATTTTTGACAGGGGGAGACCAGCTACGTCTTTGTGGTGTATTGGCAGATACGCCAGCAATGGAAATTATTCGTCAGCGGGTGAGGGCGGGGCAACTGACGTTAGCAGGCACCAGTGCAGGAGCGGCGGTGATGGGGCATCACATGATTGCTGGCGGCGGGAGTGGAGAAACGCCCAATCGCTCCCTAGTGGATATGGCAACGGGTTTGGGATTTATTCCCGAAGTAATCGTTGACCAACACTTTCACAACCGGAATCGGATGGGGCGACTGATTAGTGCGATCGCAGCTCATCCCGATCGCTTAGGTATTGGCATTGACGAAGATACTTGTGCAGTGTTTGAACGTGATGGTTGGCTACAAGTTATGGGCAAAGGCAGTGTCACCATTGTCGATCCCACCGAACTCACCCATACTAACGAACCCCATGTCGGTGCTAATGAACCTTTAACCGTACATAATTTACGTCTTCATATCCTCAGCTTAGGCGATCGCTTCCACTTGTACCAGCGGACTGTATTGCCTGCTGTACACCGAATCTCCAGCTGACGGGATAGAGTATCTGAGGTTACACTGAGTTGACCGCACATTTATTATTTCTTACCGTAGAAAAATGATAAGAATACCATGTAAAAAGAAAAAACTGTTCATTGTAAACAGTTTAGCGGTCAATTCCAGTAAGAAACTAGAATTTTGGTTCCGAATCTCCATCTACCTATTCCCATGAGAATTCTCAAGATCCAGACATTACGCGGCCCAAACTATTGGAGCATTCGACGCCACAAACTGATCGTCATGCGCCTCGATTTAGAAAACCTTGGCGAGACGCCCTCGAATGAAATCCCTGGCTTTTATGAAGGATTAGTTGAGGCGCTGCCAAGTCTGGAGGGCCACTATTGTTCCCCTGGCTGTCGTGGTGGTTTTCTGATGCGAGTCAAAGAAGGCACTATGATGGGCCATATAGTGGAACACGTAGCCTTAGAACTCCAAGAATTAGCTGGGATGCATGTCGGCTTTGGTCGCACCCGCGAAACTGCCACACCCGGAATTTACCAAGTAGTAATCGAGTACCTGAATGAGGAAGCGGGACGCTACGCTGGACGAGCCGCAGTACGGCTGTGCCAGAGTATCGTCGATCGAGGCCGTTATCCCAAGGCAGAACTAGAGCAAGATATCCAAGACCTGAAAGATTTTTCCCGTGATGCTTCCTTAGGCCCTTCTACGGAAGCGATCGTCAAAGAAGCAGAAAAAAGAGGTATTCCCTGGATGGCGCTAGAAGCCCGCTTTTTGATTCAGCTAGGGTATGGCGTGAACCAGAAGCGGATGCAGGCGACAATGACGGACAACACCAGCATTCTGGGCGTAGAACTAGCTTGCGATAAAGAAGCCACTAAACGTATCCTTGCTGCTGCTGGTGCGCCAGTACCCAGAGGTACAGTAATCAACTTCTTAGACGATTTGGAACAAGCCATTGAATTCGTTGGCGGCTATCCCATCGTCATCAAGCCTTTAGATGGCAATCACGGACGTGGGATCACCATTGATATCAGAAGTTGGGAAGAGGCTGAGGCTGCTTATGAAGCTGCTAGACAGGTTTCTCGGTCAATTATTGTCGAAAGATATTACGTAGGGCGTGACCACAGGGTACTGGTGGTAAATGGCAAAGTAGTAGCAGTAGCCGAACGTGTCCCAGCTCATGTGATTGGCAACGGCAGATCCACCATTGCCGAACTGATTGAAGAAACAAACCTCGATCCAAATCGCGGTGAAGGACATGATAACGTCCTCACCAAAATTGAACTAGACCGCACCAGCTACCAGCTGCTAGAAAGGCAAGGTTACACCCTAAATAGCGTGCCACCCAAAGGCACTATTTCTTATCTCAGGGCAACAGCCAACTTGAGTACAGGTGGTAGTGCCGTCGATCGTACCGATGAAATTCACCCAGAAAATCTGTGGTTGGCACAACGAGTAGTCAAGATCATCGGTTTGGATATCGCCGGACTCGATATCGTCACCACAGATATTAGCCGTCCTCTGCGGGAAGTGGATGGCGTGATTGTCGAAGTTAACGCTGCTCCCGGTTTTCGGATGCACGTTGCCCCAAGTGTAGGTATTCCCCGCAATGTCGCTGGTGCAGTGATGGATATGCTGTTTCCTAACGAGCAATCTAGCCAAATTCCCATTCTCAGCATCACGGGTACTAATGGCAAAACCACCACGACTCGACTACTAGCACATATTTATAAACAAACGGGAAAAGTAGTAGGTTATACTACTACCGACGGAACATACATCGGTGATTACTTAGTAGAAGCTGGCGATAATACAGGCCCTCAAAGTGCCTATCTCATCCTCCAAGATCCTACGGTAGAAGTAGCAGTACTAGAAACAGCCCGCGGTGGCATTCTCCGCTCTGGATTGGGCTTTGAAGCCGCAAATGTAGGAGTAGTATTGAATGTAGCCGCCGACCACTTAGGAATAGGCGATATAGATACCATTGAACAGTTAGCTAACCTCAAAAGTGTAGTGGCAGAAGCTGTATTCCCTGATGGCTATGCGGTACTCAATGCCGACGATCGCCGCGTCGCTGCGATGTCAGAAAAAACTAAAGCTAATATTGCTTACTTCACCATGAACCCCGATTCGGAATTAGTGCGGAAGCATATCCAAAAGGGTGGAGTAGCAGCAGTATATGAAAATGGCTATTTGTCAATTGTTAAAGGTGATTGGACACACCGCATCGAAAGAGCTGAAAATATACCTTTAACAATGGGCGGACGTGCGCCGTTTATGATTGCCAACGCTTTAGCAGCAAGTTTGGCAGCGTTTGTACAAAACGTCACAATTGAGCAGATTCGTGCTGGTTTGAAGACCTTCCGAGCTTCAGTTAGCCAAACACCGGGACGAATGAATCTATTTAATTTGGGCAACTACCATGCTTTAGTAGACTATGCCCACAACGCAGCCAGTTACGAAGCGGTAGGTTCCTTTGTGCGGAACTGGACTACAGGACAACGAATTGGCGTAATTGGTGGACCAGGCGATCGCCGCGACGAAGATTTTGTTACTTTGGGTAAATTAGCAGCGCAAATTTTTGATTACATCATCATCAAAGAAGACGATGATACACGCGGACGCTTACGGGGTTCAGCCGCCCAGTTGATTATTCAAGGCATTACAGAAGTTAAGCCTGATAGCCGCTATGAATCAATTCTGGATGAAACCCAAGCAATCAATAAAGGCTTAGATATGGCTCCTGATAACAGCCTAGTGGTCATTTTGCCAGAAAGCGTTACTCGCGCAATTAAGTTAATTAAGCTGCGTGGTTTAGCCAAGGAAGAGACACACCAACCAAATCCCGGCACAACTATCATCGATTCCCAAAATGGGATCGCGCCTTCTTCTGTGGTGAATACCTTGCTGTAGCCAGGAATCAGGAGAAAGCAGGATGCTGGCTCCTCCTGACTCTTTTAATTACTGTTTTTCTTCTTCCTGATTGGTTTCCTCGCTGGGAGTTTTCATCTCCTCCTTAAAACCTCGCAGGGTTTTGCCCAGTGCAGTTCCGAGTTCAGGAATTTTTTTTGGGCCGAAAATTAGAATAGCGACTATGCTAATTACAGCTATTTCTGGCCATCCCAGTCCAAACATATAATTTCCTCTAAAGCATCTGTAATTAAATATAGACATTGATGGCTCACATCCCATAAGTTCGCCACAAAGCGGCGGCGCAACTAACTTCTAATTGGATTGGTAATTGGCAAACCTAACCAATCGCTTAATTCCTGAGCCAGCCATTCCAGTTCCGCTTCCGATTTAATTGCACCATCACTACCACCAAGTTGATATTTTTTTACTCCTACCCAAATATCCAATTGTGCGGGAACGGCAATTCTCGTACCTTCAGAATCTTTCGTAAAATGTTTGGGAATATAAACTAATTTATTAATACTTTGCCTTGGCGAGGCACGGGGACGATAAAATTTCCAAGCAAACAATTCCCAAGTTAGGGAAATTTGTTCTGGATTCAGGCGTAAGCAGATGCGTCCAAAAAAATGAAAGAAAAATTTATACACCATCATCAAGCCAGCACCCCAAAATGGAAGTGAAAACATCGCAAAGGGGATGTTGACAGGAAAAGGTGCTGAAAGTGCGCCAATTGTCCAAAAGAGAATAAATGAATTCCAGACGATCGCAAACAAACCTGTAAATATTATTGATGGATCAAAACCAGATGGTGGAACGATAATTTCTAGAGAATCTCCATTTTTGGTTAGTTGAATCTTACTCCCATCTGGTTTGCCAACAACCAAAATCGGCAAGTTTGTTGGTTGTGGTTTCTCTAAAGCGGCGAGTGCTTGGTCAGCTGAACTCAAACGCCGTTCTAAATTAGGTTCAATCATCCACTTTAACCACTTGCTAAAGCTGGGACTGAGATTAGCCAGTTGTTCAAACTGAATGCGAAAATCTTTTTGGGGTAAATCGGCTGGGTGAGTACCCGTCACCAAGTAAATTAAAGTTGCGCCTAAACTATAAAGGTCTGATGCTGCAACAGTGCGTCCGCCAAATTGCTCTGGTGGCATATAGCCATAGGTTCCCACCACAGTTCTTGTCCCGGTTTCGCTAGCCAGGACTGTTTGCACTGAGCCAAAATCTACCAAATAAACTTGACCGACACTATTTCCAGAACGCTCCCCCAATAAAATATTGCTAGGCTTAATATCACGATGAATTACAGACGGATGTAGTTCATGTAGGTAAACCAGAATCTCTAAAAGTGCTTTGGCTATCTGTTTGACTTCAGCTTCGGTAAAAGTCCGCCCAGTCTGTAAACATTGCTCTAAGGTTTGTGCAGGAATATAAGTTTGTACTAGAGCAAATCCTTTGATGGTTGGTAAATTTACCTCAAAATAGTTTAAATAGCCAGGAATTGAGGGATGTGCTAGGTTTTTTAAAGTTTCAGCTTCTCGCTCAAACAACTTGAGTGAATCCCACTCAAAGTCACTACTAAAAGAGAGTAATTTAATGACAACTAATTTCTGAGTTTGCAAATCACGAGCTAATAGCGTCCGTCGCCCTGCTTTTTTTCCTAATAGCTGCTGAACTTCGTAGCGATCGCTTAATATTTCACCAATCATTATGTTTTCTTATAATGCTACCGTTGAAAAGTTTTATAGCTGATAGCTTTTCAATTTGGCAAATCGATATCTTTAGTATAATTGCGTAATTCTATGCCCTCCCAACTTTGGCCTTATATTACCCCCGGTATTCCTGATGAATTATTCGAGCATTTGCCAGGAATTCCTCTGAGCCAGCGAGAAGTCCGACTGCTATTGATTGCCCAACTGCGGCTGAAATCAGATTCCGTTTTGTGGGATATTGGTGCAGGGACGGGTACAATTCCGGTAGAGGTGGGGCTATTGTGTCCAAGCGGACAGATTATCGCTATCGAAAGAGATGAAGAAGTAGCTAGTCTGATCAAGCGTAACTGCGATCGCTTTGATGTGAAAAATGTCGAAGTTGTTGAAGGCAGCGCCCCAGAATGTTTACATGACCTCAAAATTACCCCTCATCGCGTTTGTATCGAGGGAGGTCGTCCCATTCAGGAAATACTGCAAGCAGCTTGGCATTATTTGCCGCCATCCGGTCGGGTTGTAGCCACAGCTGCTAATCTAGAAAGTCTGTATGCTATTTCCCAAAGCTTTTCCCTATTAAGGGCTAGAAATATCGAAGTCGTCCAATCTGCGGTTAACCGCCTAGAGACACGTGGCTTTTCTCAAACCTTTACCGCCGTCGATCCCATTTTTATCCTCAGTGGTGAGAAACTGGATTAGGGAATGGGGCATGGGGACTAGGGACTAGGGACTAGGGACTGGGGACTAGGGACTAGGACTAGATGGGAAAAAGTTTTCCAAATACTCAATACCCAATACCCAATACCCAGTACCCAATACCCAGTACCCAATACTTCTATGCCTTGGTCTCGGATTATTAGTGGAATTGTTGCGATCGCTCTTGCTCTTTCTGCAACCCTTTTTGGGGGTTGGTACTTTACCATCATCTTTGCGGTTATCATCTTTTTGGGTCAACAGGAATATTTTAATTTGGTGCGAGCTAGAGGCATCGCTCCTGCCGCTAAAACCACTATGGCTGTCAGCCAAGTATTGCTGGTGATTTGCACCCTTGATGGCAGTTTAGCTGACGCAGTGATGCCAATAGCTGGCACACTTATTTGTTTTTACCTGCTGTTTCAACCCAAATTTGCGACGATCGCTGATGTTTCCGCTTCTATTATGGGGCTATTTTACGTCGGTTATTTACCAAGTTACTGGGTGCGGTTACGAGCAATTGATAGCGCTGCTTTTAGCAATCTCCCTTTGGGAGGTTACTGGCCCACAACCTGGACAGATTTCTGGGAAAAAGCAAATTCCGCTTCTTTAGCACAAGGTTTTACAGCCACATTACTAACTTTTTTGTGTATTTGGGCAGCTGATATCGGTGCGTACACCATTGGCAAATTTTTTGGGAAAACGCGTCTATCTGACATTAGCCCGAAAAAAACTGTTGAAGGCGCTGTCTTTGGTATTACTTCCAGTGTTGCCGTAGCCATAGCAGGAGCCTATTATCTCCACTTGCCCAAATCCCCTTTCACAGGTTTAGCATTGGGTTTGCTGATTGGCATTGCTAGTCTTTTAGGGGATCTTACTGAATCTATGCTCAAACGGGATGCTGGAGTTAAAGATTCTGGGCAATTAATCCCCGGTCATGGTGGTATTTTAGACCGTACCGATAGTTATATTTTCACAGCTCCTTTAGTTTACTATTTTGTGACATTACTTTTGCCACTACTTAGTAAATAGGTGAGTTGGGCATTGGACATTGGGCATTGGGTATGGGGAAAGGGGAAAGGGGAAGGGGTAAGGGGAAAAGGGGAAAGATTAAATTTATTCCTTTTCCCTTTAACCTTTAACCTTTTCCCCTGCTCCCCTGCATCCCTGCTCTTGTTTTGAGAGACGCCACATCATTTAAAATAATGTGAGTTCAACGAACCTCTCCTTCCCAGCCTTCCTCTTTGAAACCCAAAGACAGGAGCAATGAAAAATTCAGCTTTTGCTCCCCTCTCCGTGTCGGAGAGGGGTTGGGGGAGAGGTCAAATAATACTTGTCCAACTCACGTTAAAATAAGGTATTAATATTTTTTAATTTGTGAGATCCGTCAAGGGTTAACGTTAATCCGCCCACGACACACCAGCTTTCCTGGGATCAGCGTTAATTCTTGGATATCTACATCTGAGCCAAGATCGAGATTGTAATCATAATTATTTTTTAATATATTTCCTTGGTCTGGCTTGATTGAGATATCTACCAGTTGCAACTCATGTCCACTAAGTAATTGTAAGCCCAGACAAATCTCTAGAGGCGTTGTTTCACTATTGGTGACTCTCAAACCTCGCAGTATAATTTGGTTGTTCCCAAGGATAATTTCTTGCCACTTGATTGGTGGTGACTGTGAATAATTTGTTGGTAAAACCTTAACCAATAGATCGCTCAATGCAGTCGATAATAAGTCTGATGAGAGAGAAGCATTAAGATCCTTCTCCATTACAATCAAATCGCCAACCACTGGTACTGTCTCTAACAATCGCAGGGGTTTTCCCTTGAGTACGGAGCCAAGATTGATCCGAATATTTTCTGCTATTAATTGAATTTGGGTAATTAGGAGACCTTGATAAACTGCATGAGTAGCAAAAACAGATACCGAAGGAATGCGTCCAGAGAAAAGTTGGCGATCGCTAGCTTTAATCTCCACTTCTAGTTCAGAGATTTGGCTGGTCTGCGATCTCAACCAAAGCTTGACTGCTGTTGTGAGTACTTGCGTAATTATGCGGATTTTATTTCCACTTGTTGTTTGGGGATTTTGCTCTGGCATTTAACCAATTTGTTTAAGAGTATTTGCTCAACAACCGAATCGAAATTAAATAAGCTTTAAATGTAACATTTATGCCTACTCGCTACAAAATGCAAATATCATTTAATTGATAACAATAAATAAGCAATTTCCACATGGAGGTACGGTTACAAAAAATTCTTGCTCAATGGGGTATCGCCTCACGTCGTGAAGCCGAAGAAATGATTAGGCACTCACGCGTGCGGATTAATGGGGTATTGGCACATTTAGGCCAAAAAGTCGATCCCGAAAAAGATGCGATCGCAATTGATGGTAAGCCTGTATCCGAAAAGCAGCGTCCGGCTTTAATATATCTATTGCTGCACAAACCTGCGGGAGTGCTTTCTACTTGCTACGACCCTCATCGCAGACCAACAGTCCTGGATCTACTACCGAAAGAATTACGGGAGGGTTCAGGTATTCACCCAGTTGGCCGTCTAGATGCAGACTCTACAGGAGCATTAATCCTGACTAATGACGGAGAACTGACATTTGGACTAACCCATCCACGTCACAGTATTTCCAAGACATATCATGTTTTGGTCAAAGGACATCCTCCAGAAACGGTACTACAGATGTGGCGTCAAGGTGTGATGTTGGAGGGTAGAAAAACCAGAGCTGCTAAGGTACACCTCATAGAACGTCATACCGAGCAAAGTGTTTTAGAAATAGTGTTGCAGGAGGGAAGAAATCGTCAAATTCGCCGGATAGCTCAACAGTTAGGATACCCAGTAATTAAGCTGCATCGGACTGCGATCGGCCCAATTCAATTACAAACTCTCAAAGAACCCTTTTTGTCAGAGGGTAAATATCGTTCCCTCAAAGATTATGAAATTCGCTTTTTGCAAGATCAAATAACGCAACCTAATTATTGATTCAGTGGAGTTAAGGAGTGTCAGTAGGCATGAAATGGCTAAGAAAGAAGAATAAGCACCAGCCATCACTTTCATTAGAGGAACAACGAGCCGAAAAGTTGGCAGAATTAGGCGCTCAACTTTGGGCATTGCGTCAAGAACAGGGTTTATCTCTAGAGCAAGTGGTTGCATTGACCAGGATTCCCCGACGATTATTGCAGGCGATCGAAGAAGGTAATTTAAACGATCTACCAGAACCAGTCTATATTCAGGGTTTGATCAGACAATTTGCCGATGCACTAGGCTTAAATGGAGTAGAATTTTCTGGCACTTTTCCGGTCAGTTCTGCACAGGTTAGTCCTCTAAGTAGGGGGAAAACTTCACCCCTAGCTCAACTACGTCCGATTCATCTTTACTTTCTTTACATATTGCTAATAGTATGCTCTGTAAATGGGTTATCTCAGTTATTAAATAACGCCTTACTACAAGCAAGTAATAGCCCAAACCAGCAATATCCAAAACAAAAGTCTGTTGTTAAACCAGAAATAGCTCAACTAAAAGAGTCAACACAGGTACAACCTGTCAGCGATACCCTGAGCGGTGTCCAAAAAAGACAGGTTGTACAGGTTGGTGTAACTTTGAAAGCCTCATCTTGGATTCGTGTAGTAGCCGATGGCAAAACCGAGTTTGAGGGTATTCTGCCAGAGGGAACTCACCGAGTTTGGAAAGCCCAAGAGCAACTGACTGTGAAAACTGATAATGCTGGTGGGGTGTTGGTGAGCGTCAATCAAGAGAAAGCTAAGGAAATGGGAGAGCCAGGGAAAGAGGAAGAAGTTAGGATTGCTGCGAAACCTAAATTTTGAAATATGGGGCATAGGGCATTGGGGATTGAAAAGAGACAGGGTAGACAAGGAAGACGGGGAAGAACAGGAAAAGATTTATTCAATAATTCCTCCTTGTCCCCCTTGTCCCCCTTGTCCCCCTTGTCCCCCTTGTCCCTTGCTCCCCTGCTCCCCTGCCCACTCAGCTCCACTCCTCACTGGACTTGCTCTTCCGGGGCGCGTCCATTGAGTTTAGTAAGAGCTTTCAAGCGATCGCGCAATTCGTCTGTTATCGCTCCTGCTTGATAGCGCCACTCCCAGTTCCCCTCAGCAACACTGGGAAAATTCATCCGCGCTTCGTTTCCTAATCCCAAAATATCTTGCAAAGGAATAATCGCTTGGTTGGCTACAGAACTCAAAGCTAGGCGAATCAAATCCCAGTGAATGCCATCAGGGCTGATAGAACCTAAATAAAGCAACAAGTTTTGCTTTTCCTCATCTTCAGCTGTATTGAACCAGCCTATGGTTGTATCATTATCGTGAGTTCCGGTATAAACTACAGCGTTGTGCGGATAATTGAATGGTAAAAATGGATTAGCAGAATCAGCACTAAAGGCAAATTGCAAAATTTTCATCCCCGGAAATTCATACTTGTCTCGCAGCGCTTCTACCCCCGGTGTAATTACTCCTAAATCTTCTGCTAAGACGGGTAGCTTGCCTAACTTTTGCCTAATCACTTCAAAAAAAGCATCTCCAGGCGCTTCCACCCATTTACCATTTATGGCAGTTTGTTCACCTTGCGGCACAGCCCAATAAGCCTCGAAGCCGCGGAAGTGGTCAATGCGAATTATATCTACATAATCCAGCATTGCCTCAAAGCGCTGTACCCACCACTTAAAGTCTTGTTTTTGCAATTCCTCCCAGTTGTAAACCGGGTTGCCCCACAATTGACCGGTGGCGCTAAAGTAATCTGGTGGAACTCCTGCCATTAGGGCAGCAGCTCCTGTCTCTTGATCTAAGCAAAACATGTTAGGATGCGCCCACACGTCGGCACTATCATGAGATACGTAGATGGGGATATCGCCAATAATGTGAATACCGCGCATATTAGCGTAGCTTTTAAGCTCTGACCACTGGCGGAAAAACTCAAATTGCACAAATTTGTAATAATAAATCTCTCCGTTGAGCCGATGCTGTGCTTGCTCCAATGCTTGGGGATCGCGCTTGACAAATTCTGGCTTCCATGAGTGCCAGTTTGCATTCTCATTGGCATCTTTCAGCGCCATAAATAAGGCGTAATTATCTAGCCAATAAGCTTTACTGTCGCAAAAACCTGCAAACTCTTTCTGCTGAATGGGCGTAGCATTGGTTCTAAAGTTGTCACAGGCTTTTTTGAGTAGCTCAATCTTAATCGGCACAACCTGCTCGAAATCTACCTTTTCTACCGGGAATCCTGGTAAATTAGCAAAGTCTTCCTCAGATAGTAAACCTTCTTCTAAGAGCTTTTCTGGGCTGACTAACAGAGGATTTCCTGCCATTGCTGAGTAGCACATATACGGAGAATTGCCGTATCCAGTGGGGCCCAGTGGTAAAACTTGCCAATATTGTTGATGGCTTTCTTTAAGAAAATCAATGAAGTTATAGGCTTCTAAGCCTAAATCCCCAATGCCAAATCGACTGGGAAAGGAGGTAGGATGCAGCAAAATGCCACTGGATCTAGGAAAAGGCATAAGTAACCTGAATTATGAAAGGGAGCAATTGTCTGATGGAAACGCTAGGCGATCGCATCGAATTTATCACGGAACGGTATTTGCAGGGTAAATCAAGTAAACTCATTTTGTTTGTCATTTGTCCTTTGGGAATAACCAATACAACTTTTGGAGAGGCTGTACTTAGACTATGCTCAGTGACTAAGCCAATGACTACGCGGTAGTTGAATCTCGACTTACTTCGACTACGCTCAGTACAAGTCGCTCGATTACCGCGCAGTCGAACTCAGTACAAGTGACTAATGACTAATGACCAATGACCAATGACTAATGAGTAAATCACTATGACTTACCGAAATCCTACACCGACAGTTGATATCATCATTGAACTAGTAGATCGACCTCATCGGCCAATAGTGTTAATCGAAAGACATAATCTACCTTTAGGTTGGGCTATTCCTGGTGGTTTTGTAGATTATGGCGAAGCGGTGGAAGTGGCGGCACGGCGAGAAGCTGAGGAAGAGACAGGTTTACAGGTGGAATTAGTTGAACAATTACTGGTATATTCTGACCCCAATCGCGATCCCCGTCAGCATACGATTAGTATTGTGTTTTTGGCTACAGCTGCGGGGGAACCGGTGGCCGGAGATGATGCTAAGGGTGTAGGCATTTTTGAGTATTGGCGTATGCCTGGTAATTTATGTTTTGACCACGATCGCATTCTGCGCGATTATTGGCGATATCGGCATTATGGGATACGTCCGAGGTTGGGGTAAGAGGGACGAACCGCTTAGACACCAAGGACGCGTTCGCGCAGCGTCTCGAAGAGAAGGAAGACGGGAGAAATACCTGTGACACAAAGTTTTTGTGATTATACTGTGTCAGTGGTATTTAAAGGTGAATTATGGATGCTGAGACACTGTTGGAGAAATACGCCGCAGGAGAACGGAAATTTCACAACGAGAATCTTAGAGGAGTAGACCTCAAATATGCAAATCTGAGTGGAATAGACCTAACAGGTGCAGATTTGACGGGTGTAGATTTAAATGATGCGAACCTGAGTAAAGCATTACTTCAAAATGCAAACTTCACTAGAGCTTCTCTAACAGGTGCAAATTTGAGTGAGTTGGGCGAAAGTTCTAGTTTAAATTTGAGTTGGGCAGACCTAAGTAGTGCTGACTTGAGTGGAGCAAAACTAAGTAGCGCTAACTTTAGTAACGCTAACCTGGATAATGCCAACTTGAGTAAAGCATACTTGAATAGCGCTAACTTTAGTAATGCCAATCTAGATAACGCCAATTTGAGTGATACAACACTCAATTCTGCAAACTTAACTGACGCATCCTTAAATGAAGCAAAAGTCGTTAGAGCTAACCTTACTAGTGCTAATTTAAGTGGAGCTAACTTGTTTGCAGCTGATTTGAGTCAAGCAAACTTAGCTCAAGTGATACTCAAAGGTGCTAATTTGCAGGAAGCCAAAATTCGGGGCGTTAATTTATCTCAAAAGGATTTGTCAGGTATGAATCTGACTCAGGCTGATTTAGGTGCAGCAAATCTCATAGGTGTCAATTTCAGAAAAGCCTGCCTTGAGGGGACAAATTTAGAGAAAGCAGAACTACAAAGAGTAGATTTGATCAACGCGAATCTGAAAGAGGCAAAACTGAAGAAGGTAGATTTAACAGGGGCAAATATATATGGTGTCAACTTTAAAGATGCTGACCTAACTGGTGCGATAATGCCTGATGGAGAAGTCTACAAGCCGATCGCAGCTGAAGCAGAAATCGCTAAACAGGAAACATTGTTAGAGAAAGTAATATCTATGACCCGTAAAGTAATTAATACTGAAAACGCACCCGCACCAGTCGGCCCTTATAATCAAGCGATCGCAGCTTCAGGTCAATTTATATTTATAGCTGGACAAATTGCCATCGATCCCCGCCTTGGTGATGTCGTCTATACTGATGATGTCAAAAAGCAAACTGAGCAGGTATTAGCTAACCTTGAAGCCATTCTCATAGCAGCCGGGGCGACTTTTGAAGATGTGGTGAAAACCACTGTATTTTTGGCTGACATGAATGATTTTGCGGCGGTGAATGCCGTTTATGCTAAATATTTCCCGGAAAATACAGCCCCAGCGCGGGCTTGTGTGCAGGTATCGCGCTTACCTAAAGATGTGTTGGTAGAAATTGATGCGATCGCTGTGATTAGCGGTTAGGAGGAACGCATCAATGAGCAAATTTTAACGGTTACATTTGATTGTTTTGTTTTGACTCTAAAAACTCCATCACTTCTTGTAGCACATCGGCTATATGTGGCTTTTCGCAAGCAATTACGTTATCGAAAAGATGTTTATGGTGCGGGAAGCTAGGCAAGTTGGGAAAGTGTGGTGTACTGTCATAACGAAAAATCAAACTATTTTGCTCGTTTTGAAAGTGATAACGGTAATCGATATATGTAATCTGATTATCTACAATAATAAAGGCTTCACTGATTGCTAGTAAATATTTGAGAGCGAAACGTATTCTAATGCGGAGATTAGCTCTCTCTGTTGTTAAAATTACGGCACTATATTCTTCAACGTATATGTTAGAGCATCTGAGTAAAAGTTGATCGATTTCATTTAAATATGCTTGGATGACTTTACGCGACATCTCTAAGTTTGCTCTTTATATCTTGGTGTAGAGCTAGATAATGTTGGTAGTTTGCTGCCCATTCGACAAACACTTCATCGTCAGAAGTTTCGCCTTGGCTATATTTGGCAAAAAAATCTTCTGAATTCATTTGGTACTTTATTTCATAAGTATTTAACTGTTTGGTAAGGGCAATCAGCGCATCTAATGGAGATGTATATTCAATGATTTGTTTACGCATTGATTTCTGCATTCAGTTTCATCGTTAATTATCTCTCAACAAAGGCGATCGCCTCTATAACTTTGGGAATACTGAAATTAAGTACCATAAAGGAGTATTAAAAATGGCAGAAAATCGTATCAGTGCCAGTTTAGCCCCAGCAGATAAAGAAGCAGTCATGCAGGCGATCGCTACAATTAGAGAAAAGTTACCGTTTTTGGTTGATTTGACCCCCGAAGATCGGCGAACAATGCTGAAGATGGGAGATAAAAGTCGGGCTTTTGTCAGCAAAGCTTTAGAAGTAGCGACACAGAACCCTAACTTTTTGCCTCGTTATTTTGATTTAGAAGAGATGCGCCGGGATTTGGAAATATATGAGGATTTGTATCCAGTGCTGTTGTCTCTAACGCAACTGCAAGAACTGGTGGATGATACCTGTATAACTGCTGCTAGCGAAGCCTATGCAGCAGCATTAGCAGTTTATAGCTATGCCAAAGCTAGCGGTGATGTCGCAGGTTTAGATGCAGTAATTGATGAGATGGGACGCAGGTTTAACCGCCGCTCCAAGAAAAAGCAATCCGAAGTTCCAGTTAGCTAAACCTTGAAACAGGTAATTATACCAGTTGTCAACTTGGTAAAATACACGTCATTTGTAGGGGCATAACAATGTTATGCCCTTTTCGCGTTTTAAATTCAAAGATTTTTGAAACCCGTGCAGGTGGTCACTGAGCTTGCCGAAGTGCAGGTTTTGCCTGTATAGCCGCGATTTGTATAACGCATCTCGTTTATCTAAAATATACTTTGACCTCTCTCTAAACCTCTCCCCTACAAGGGGAGAGGCTTTAAATCTTACTCTCCAACGCTAGTAGGGAAGGGGCTGGGGGTTAGGTCTATATTAGACTCTACCGATAAGCGCTAAGTCGTCAGGGCATTTTTGAGCCTCAGAAGTTCAACGTCGAGCTTCAGAAGGTCAACGTCGAGCTTCAGAAGGTCAACGTCGAGCTTCAGAAGGTCAACGTCGAGCCTCAGAAGGTCAACGTCGAGCCTCAGAAGGTCAACGTCGAGCCTCAGAAGGTCAACGTCGAGCCTCAGAAGGTCAACGTCGAGCCTCAGAAGGTCAACGTCGAGCCTCAGAAGGTCAACATTGAGCCTCAGAAGGTCAATTCATAAAAATATCCAGATAAATTATTAAATTTACTGCTGGTTTTCAGTAAAAATCCGATCAAACCTTGTTGAAATATATTAACTCAGTACATCTACTAGCGTCATACAAGAGTTATGAGCAATACCTCTGGATTTTTAGTTAGCAAACCTATTGCATTATGGAATAAACCCATTAAGGCTGACTTTAAAGAACTATTTAAATCACTAGGGAAAGTTGCGATAGATGGGGCCTTGGGTAAGTGGGAAGAGGTAGCCAAAGGTGCTTTAGATGCTACAGCAGCACTAGGTTTAGGATCGGCACCAGAGGAAGTTGCTTGGTTACTAATTTACCGTTCTTTGGTAGAAGCAATAGTGAGTTTGGTAAAAGGAAATCAAGAGTTACTCTTTGAAAAACCAAACGAAAGCGATCTTGAGCTATTGTGCGATCGCCTCAACGATTCCCTAGAAAGTATAGAATTGCGTATTGACCAAGATTTTTTTAGCCGTCCCAAAGATTTGCCCATTCTGGAAGCGATTAAAGCTGCTTTTGCCGACTGGTTAAAATACTTTAGCGTCAATCAAGCCCAGGCACAGACAATTAGTCATCGTCTTCCTACGTATTTTGTGTATGCCTTACATGAAGAGTGGGCAAAACATCCAGAAAAATATGCTTGTTTAAAAGAAGAACTCGATACCCCCTTTACTCAAGCCAATGAACGGGAACAGTCATGGCAGCGTTATTTAGCTTGGCTACAAAAACAGGTTGAAGAACCAATGCTTTTAGAAGCTTTTGGTTTAAAACAGGTTTATGTTCCTTTACACGCCTACTATAAGCAGAAAGTTGGGGGTGAAAAGTCAGAAGAATTTGAACGCCGCGTCAGAGAAGATGAGAAATATCAGCGCATTGTTCTTGACTTAGAAATTGAACTAGAAGCTTGGTTAGAAAAAGACGATCGCAATGATGCCATTAGAGTGATTAGTGGTGGCCCAGGAAGTGGTAAATCTTCCTTTGCCAAAATCTTTGCAGCTAACCAAGCAGAAAAAGGAAAAATTCCAGTTTTATTTATTCCTTTGCACCATTTTGAACCCTCGGAAGACTTAGTTGAGGCAGTTGGTAAGTTTGTGCGAGACGATGGCTTTCTCAGACATAATCCCCTAGATAAAGATAAGGCTGATTCACGCTTACTGATTATCTTCGATGGTTTAGATGAGCTTGCCATGCAGGGCAAAATTGCTACTGAGATCGCTCAACAATTTGTGCGTGAAGTCCAAAGAAAAGTAGAGCGGTTTAATGTCCGTGAAACTTGCTTACAAGTATTAATCGGCGGTCGAGAATTGGTAGTGCAAGCAAATAGTAGCGACTTTCGCCAACCACAGCAAATATTGCATATCTTGCCTTATTTTGTTAATCAAGATGAGAGAACCAATTACATTGACGATCAAAAGTTGTTGCAGCAAGATCAACGTCAGATTTGGTGGCAAAAATACGGCAATGCTAGCGGACGGGGATATCGTCGCTTACCACAACAGTTAAACCAAGATAACCTTACAGAAATTACTGCCCAACCTTTGCTAAATTACCTAGTAGCATTGAGTTTTGACCAGCAAAATAAATTTCCTACAGACGGCAACCTGAATGCAATTTATGCAAATTTGCTCACAGCAGTATATCAGCGCGGTTGGGCTGGTTATCAACATCCAGCTATTCGTGGAATTGAAGAAAAAGACTTTGTTCGCATCCTCGAAGAAATTGCTTTAGCTTCCTGGCATGGAGATGGACGAACAACAACAGTAAAAGAGATTGAAGCCCATTGTGAACACAGTAGTTTAAAGAGTCTTTTAGATAAGTTTCAGGAAAGTGCAAAATTAGGCGTAACTTGTCTTTTAACTGCCTTTTATTTTCGTGAGAGTGGAGTTAAGGAACAGGAAAAAACTTTTGAAATTACTCACAAAAGTTTTGGTGAATATTTGACAGCAAAACGCATAGTGCGAGAAGTTAGACTCATTCATAAAAAGTTGAAGGATCGCCAGAACGATCCAGATGATGGATGCGATGAACGTGAGGCTTTAAAAAGGTGGGCAATTCTGTGCGGTGCATCCCCTATGGATGAATACCTTTTTAACTTTGTTGCAGATGAAATGTGTTTACAGGATGCATCGGATGTTGGCAATTGGCAGCAGATATTATGCCATCTGATTGGTTTTATGTTGCGTCATGGAATGCCGATGGAACGCTTGAATCCTAGACCTGATTTTCAAGAAGAAAATAGACAAGCACGAAATGCAGAAGAAGCGTTGTTGGCTGTGTTAAATACTTGCGCTAGAGTGACA
Source organism: Nostoc sp. ChiSLP03a (assembly GCF_034531215.2). Taxonomy (NCBI): domain Bacteria; kingdom Bacillati; phylum Cyanobacteriota; class Cyanophyceae; order Nostocales; family Nostocaceae; genus Nostoc; species Nostoc sp. ChiSLP03a. Next base: position 28,281 of record NZ_JAVRBQ020000057.1, on the reverse strand, counting down.
AAGACAGTTTCAAAGATTCAATGGCATACTCCAGAAGCCTTTGGTATCTGGATTTCTCGCTTGCAAGGGCAAAGAATCAATGGTGATACTGATGTGTTTTGCTTGAATTGCCTTAGTTTTTTGGATTTACAAGATTGCGTTTTAGTTTTTAAAGACTTTTATCAGGCAAATTTTGAAGGAACAAATCTTGTACGAGCGGATCTTGTAGGGGCAAATTTTGCACGGGCGAATCTTGTACAGGCGAATCTTATAGAAGCAAATCTTGTACAGACGAATTTTGCACGGGCGAATCTTGTAAAAGCTAATTTTGTACAGGCGAATCTTGTACAGGCGAATCTTGTATGGGCGAATCTTGTAAAAGCTAATTTTGTACAGGCGAATCTTGTAGAAGCTAATTTTGAAGGAGCGAATCTTGTACAGGCGAATCTTGTACAGGCGAATCTTGTAAAAGCTAATTTTGAAGGAGCGAATCTTGTAGAGGCAAATTTTGAAGGAGCGAATCTTGTAGAGGCGAATTTTGAAGGAGCGAATTTTGAAGGAGCGAATTTTGAAAGGGCGAATCTTGAATGGCCAACACTAAAACAGACAAATTTTGAGGGTAAAAATTTAGCAGACTTGAATGAGGGTTCAGGTTCAGACTCCGATGAGTAATTTACAAACATTAAGAATTTGTAGAGTCCATTACATTATTAATGTATCATTCTAGATACTTTTGGTGCGTTACACTGCTGCTAACGCACCGTACCAAACCAGCGCTCAACTCAATTGCACAAAAATATTAAGCGATCGCTACTACTACTTTGTCTTGCTCATGACAAATCGTAGGCGATCGCAAGTCAAATCTCTTGATACGCTGAAATAAGAATTGAGAAAAACTAATCCAGTTTTCCGGTAACAACCATGCCAAAGCTGACACTGAGCGATGAACAAGTAATTGAATTAGTCAAGCAGCTACCTCCAGAAAGTAAACGAGTAGTATTATTAGCCCTAGCACAGGAAAGTGAGCAAGAGCGAAATTCTCGTATGGAGTATGCCCAAACCCAATTACGGAACTTGTGTGCTGAACGTGGTTTAGATTGGGATAGTATGTCAGAAGATCAACGTGAGTCATTTATAGATGACTTAGTGCATGAGGACAGAGAGTGCGACCAATAGTAGTGTTTGATACAAATGTTTTGTTATCTGCTATTGGCTGGAAAGGTAGTCCTTATCACTGTATTGATTTGGCACGCCAAGGCCGGGTAAAAGGTTTAATTTGTCCAGAAATACTTGATGAACTAACCGAAAAGTTAGAACAGAAGTTGAAATTTACGCCTATTCAAGTAATTGAGACAATAGCTGATTTGCTTACTTTTCTACGATTAATCACAATTGCCAACACTTTAAATTTTCTCACTACTGACCCAAACGATAACATGGTACTAGAATGCGCCGTTGTTGGGAATGCAACTCATATTGTCACGGGCGACAAGCGGCATTTGTTACCTCTGGGCAGTTATCAAGGTATTGCAATTGTTAGTGCCAAAGATTTTCTGACGTTGGTTATACCTGAATAATCAAATGAACTTAACACTGAGGTTGAGGACTCTACACATCCCCTGCATTGTATTGTTAGCCTGTGGGTAAGCGATCGTAAGATTCCGGTTCAATATCTGGTACTTTCGCTAAAACTGCGTCGTATTTTTCTCGACTGCCTCGCTTTGCTAACTCCCCTAGATAAATTTCAGTTGTGAGTGCAGCGATTTTCTCCGCAACTGCTATCGCCACAAACTGATCGATAGAAATGCTGTCTTGTTTGGCAAGTTCCTGCAAACTTTTGTACAAAGAGTCAGGAAGGTGGATGCTCAGGTTGCTCATGACATGCTCTCGCTAAACCCAAATGCATACAAATATTAAGCGATGCCTGCGGCGGGCTACGCCTACGCTACTACTACATTGCCTTGCTCATGACAAAGCGTAGGCGATCGCTTTGTTATGCATAACAATGTTATGCCGTTTTTGCATTTTGTTTCCAAAGATTCTTGAAACCCGCGCAGGCGGTCACTGAGCTTGCCGAAGTGCGGGTTTTGTCTGTATAGCCGCGATTTCTAATCGCCAAGGTATTTTTGACCCTCAGAAGGTCAACGTCGAGCCTCAGAAGGTCAAAGTTGAGCTTCAGAAGGTCAACATTGAGCCTCAGAAGGTCAACGTCGAGCCTCAGAAGGTCAAAGTTGAGCCTCAGAAGGTCAAAGTTGAGCCTCAGAAGGTCAACGCATAAAAACTATCTCGAAAAAGTTGAGTAAATTCCGAAATACATTTTGTATATTTGGTAGTTCTGTTTATAGACATTAACGCCTCAAAATTAAATCTTGTTATGAATACCCAAGACAAGCCCAAGAGTTTACAAGATATTGTTAAGCAACGTCAACAATCAAATTTTGTCGGTCGTGAAGACCAAATAAACCGATTTCGCCAAAATTTAGCATTACCAGTAGAAGATAATCGCCATTGTTTTCTGTTTAACGTTTCTGGTCAAGGCGGAGTTGGTAAAACTACTTTGCTGCGGCAGTTTCGGAAAATTGCTGACGAAGCAAAAATGATTTCGGCTTACATCGATGAAGTTGAAAAAACTATACCAGAGGTCATGGGTCGTATAGCTGAGGAGTTAGAACAGCAAGGTTACAAACTAACGCAGTTTAGCGATCGCTACAAAGTTTACTGCCAAAAGTGCCAAGAATTAGAAACAGATCCAGAAGCTCCTCAAGGTTTTTCCGCTTTTGTTGGGAAAACTATGGTAAAAACTGGTGTGCATCTGGCGCGTCGAGTTCCCGTTGGCGGTGCTGTATTTGACTTTGTAGATGAGGATGCTTTGGCTACCCAAGCCGGAGAATGGGCATCTTATGTTGCAAAGAAAATCACAAATAAAGATGAGGTACATTTAGTTAAAGAACCTAAAGAAGTTCTGACCCCGCTATTTTTGCAAGATATTTCTAAAATTGCTGATAAAACTCCTGTTGTCCTGTTTTTCGATACCTCAGAACGCACCGGAGAATTCCTAGAAAACTGGCTACGGGAAATTTTTGAGAACCAGCACGGTAAAGTATCTGCCAATATATTAATGATCGTTGCCAGTCGGCAAGAATTAGATAAAAATGACTGGGCATCCTACGAAGGATTAATAGTTCGTTTGCCTCTAGAACCGTTTACAGAAGAAGAAGCCAAACAATATCTAACTCACAAAGGCATTACAGACAGTCGCATTGTTGAAGTGATTTTAAACGTTTCTGGAAACTTACCCCTGCTAATGGAAATGTTAGCAGACGCTCATCCCAATCACCCCAACCAAATAATTGAGCCTAGCAACAGTGCTGTAAAAAACTTTTTAAAATGGATTGACGATCCCAAACGGCGACAAGTGGTGCTTGATGCTGCCATTCCTCGGTGCTTGAACCGGGATGTTATAGCCAAGTTAAGAACAGAAGAAGAAGCTGATGAGCTATTTTCTTGGTTGAAAGAAACATCTTTTATCAACGAACGTAGCAACGGCTGGGTTTATCATGATGTCGTCAAAACCCAAATGTTATGCCACAAACGCCTTTCATCACCGCAAGGTTGGGCTGACATACATGGTAAGTTGGCACAATATTATGACAGCCTGCGGAACGATTTGCAATTGGATGAAGACAACAAACAGCGCGATCCTAGCTGGCAAAGTCACACATTAAATGTTTTGTACCATAAATTATGTCAGTCACCGCAAAGGAATTTACTACTAGCTCTGAATGAATTTCTTGCTCTCCTCAAAAATCAACCTACTTTTGCCCAACAATATGCAAAAACAATGCTTCAAGCTGGTAAAGATGGGGATTCTGCTGAAGTTAAGTACTGGGGTAAGCAATTAGCAAATGGGTTAAAAGCTTATGAGGAAAAACGCTATGAAGATGCTAGATATAATCGTGCTTTAGTCTACTTAGCCCTTAACCAACCACGCAAAGCACAAAGTATCTTAGTACCTGCTATCAAGCTGGCTACAGAGCATTGCAAAAAAGATGCTAAAGACTGGCGTAATACTTTTAATTTAGCCCTTTACTATTTAGCTGCTCAATACACTCAACAAGCAGACCATTTATATCGCTATGCCTTATCAAAAGGTGCTTCCTCAGAATCTATTGGTAAAGCTATCCAAGACCTAAATGACTTTTTAACTGTCTTCCCTTGCCATCTGCAAGCTACATCTATCCGACAGTTGTTGCAGTCTTCTCTAACTAAATCATGTAATTCTCAACCTACCCTTGAGCAAACCCACAAGTCCCAACAAGAAACTGCTAATCAATTTCCTCTCTCATAATGCAAGTCTACTCAAATAGACTTGCACTATGAGCCTGAGATTTCAACCTCTGACACAGAAACGGGTAAGCGCAATATCTCAGCTAACTTGCATTCGGGAGACTGGCGGCTGAACGCAATTACATAAAAATATGAAGCGATTTTTCTTTCTTATGAGAAAGTGTGGCGATCGCTCAATGTAATTCTGTATTAAATGAGAAACTACGCATTGCTTGCTTCACATTAAGAAACATAATCCAAAATTTAAAATTCAGAATGATATCAGCCAGCTAAAAACGGGATTTGTCTAAATCCACTCAAATCCCTTTGTGGCTAAAAATTCTTTAGCTGGTTCCAAAATATCTTTGCTTAAAATCAGTTTGACTTTTGGAGAACCAAGATATAAGCGAAAACGCTCAATAAATAGTTGGTTAGCAGGTTCAATCTTGCTAATGGCACTCCAGGGAATCAACAACGGCGTAAGTCCAAAGCTAAACAACGGGAAAATACTCAAATAAATCCCTTGAGAATTTGTACCAACATTTAAAGTTCCTTTGTAATACACTAAACCCACAGAACCACTTTGCATTCGGGAGAAGTTTTGTGGCGGTGCTTCTTGGGTGCTGTAGAGTTTAGCGAGGCGATTCCAGTCATGACGGAATACAAAAATCATGACTATCGTAGAAAATGTCCAAAAAACGATGTATATCCACTGCGGGGTGTGTGGCATTTGTTTTTAAGTCATTGATGATTGACGCTTCCACAAGCGATGTCTAACAACAAGCCTCAGTGCGTCTACGTACTCATCAATCAATCACATTCCCTTGAATCTTTTTAAATTATCGAACCATCCCAATTAAAAATTGCTTAATAAAAATCCTTTTCATTCAAAAAACTGGCCTTAATTAAGGCCAGTTTTTTGATTTTATTACAAACTTCTAGCGGGCTTTACAGCCGAGTCTTAACGGAACACACTTGAGAAGATATTATTAAGCTTTCTCATCGAAATGTCAAGATTTTATGAATTTTTTCCCCAAAGCTTGCCATTAGATATCGCTACTTCCCTTAAATTCTCAGGCTGCGTTGATAAACTCTTGTCACCAAAATGCTTATCCATTAACGCTGGAACCTGTGCAGCTTGAATTCGACTATGGCGGGTTTTATCTGGCATTACTAAATTCGGCCCGGCTTTACAGTTCTTCATACAACCAGTGCCCTTGATTGTAACTTGGTCTTCTAAACCGCGATCGCTTAAAGCCGCCTCCAACGCCTGACAAACTCCTTTACCACCACGTTTCATACAATCAGACTTTTGACACACCAAAATCGTAGCCTTAGTCTTAGCTGGTTTTACCTTGACATTATCAATAGATGGGGGTTCTTGTGGTGCTGCGATCGTTTGAATTGTTGCTGTTTCAGAACGCGCCGCCATCACACGTTCAGCTTTGAGTGTAACTTTGTCTTTTTTTATATCGTATTCTCTATAACCAACAACTTGTAGCCAAGTACCTGCTGGTAGCCGCAAATCAAAAGCAGCCCGTAAATGTTTAGCGAGTTTAACGTAGCATTCACCCTCATGAGTACTTAGCAGTAAACCTTTCAGCTTATAACCGTCTTTAATAACAAAATCTATAAATCTGCCCTCAAGGCAAAATTTTGATACTTCCAGATTGTGAGATGCACCCATTTTTTAACCTCCTTTTAACTAATACAAACTGTCAAGCGAGATATTCTCAGCAGTAGCAAAAAATTAGAACTGTTGATAGCGACTTTTCCAGCAACACTCAAGAGTCCAAATTTGGTCTTGACGAGAGGCTGTAAATCGCCGTACTACACTCCAAAGTTGAACAGCCGCAGTCGGATTGCTAATTTCAACTTTTAATGGCTGGTTAGCCGCACAACTACAGGGAATGTCTAACTCCTCTAAGCGTTGATAAACTTGCCAGCGGTCTACCCAATTCACCTCTACAAGGTGGTTTATTTCTATTTCTGAACTATACGATTTCAAGAGAATTGCCCTCAAAGTGCAACAAACTTGTAGTAACTACGGCCATTTAACTTCCTGCTTTTTGAAAATCTTAGTAGTCTAGCCTCTTAAAACCAGCATACCTTAAGTGCAAACAATTCTCATTAATTTTGCAAAAAAAATAAAATTCTTGCGATCGTCCCATGAAAGAGATCCGGGAAATCACAAGGAGTATTAGGGCAAGAAGGCATTTACTCCTCCATCTCCCCTCACTCACTTCGGGAGGCATACACACTTAACTACTTATGTCAATAGTAATGAGAAAGATACACAACTTGATGAGTGTGCCATAATCCAGCAAACAATAAACTTAAGAATTTTAGTAAACAAAAATACAAAATCTTGTGATGGCAAATTGGCTTGCTCTTATTGTGAAAATGTTAATATGTAAAGAATAAGCAGTTAAAATCTATAATTGCTAAATAGCGAGGAGAACAATGTCTGAAACGCAAACTTTGTTACGGAATTTTGGTCATGTATATGACAATCCTGTGTTGCTGGATCGCAGTGTAACTGCTCCAGTTACAGAAGGATTTAACGTTATATTAGCTAGTTTCCAGGCACTGTACTTGCAGTACCAAAAGCATCATTTTGTAGTTGAAGGTTCAGAATTTTACTCTCTGCATGAGTTTTTTAACGAAAGCTACAACGAAGTACAAGACCACGTTCATGAAATTGGAGAACGTTTAGATGGACTAGGTGGTGTGCCAGTAGCTACCTTCAGCAAACTAGCAGAATTAACCTGTTTTGAGCAAGAATCTGAAGGCGTATATTCCTCTCGCCGAATGGTGGAAAACGATCTAGCTGCCGAACAAGCAATCATTGGCGTAATTCGTCGCCAAGCTGCTCAGGCAGAGAGTTTAGGCGATCGGGGCACACGCTATCTGTACGAAAAGATTTTGTTGAAAACTGAGGAACGTGCGTATCATTTATCTCACTTCCTCGCCAAAGACAGCTTAACTTTAGGGTTTGTCCAAGCAGCTCAAAGCTAAAATTCTCATAATCTAGATTTGTCTACCTAGACTGAAAAAAAACTTGGCAGCACCAACTCTTAAAATAATATAAAAAATGGCAGAGAATGGTATCCCTATTTCTCTGCCATTTTTAATTTAAGTAAACATATTTATATAATATTTAACGTTGAAAATTTTTAGCAATTAGCTAGTTAAAATAAATTTTTATCTAAGTAGTCTATTTGTGCATAAATAAGCAGACAGATACATACCAAAATAAACGATCGTTTATCACAAAGCTCATCAGATTAAATAATAAAGATTCGCAAAAGCTTTAGAACTTTGAGCATCATAATTAAATAAAATTAAAAATACAAAATAATCATTGGGCATTGGGCATAGAGAAAGAGACAAGGTAGACAAGGAAGAGAGGGGAGACAAGGGAGAGACTTAGTTCAATATTTCCCCTTGTCCCCCTGCTCCCTGCTCCTTGTCCCCCACTTTTTCCTGTCATCAAACTTAGAAAACTTAATAATAAAAAGCACCAGAGGGGGTAAAGACCCTTAAAATGATCAGGATTTCTATTTTCGTATTCCAAGGCAACGACTATGCCCCGCCGTGACGACCTCCAGAAGATTCTACTGTTAGGTTCTGGTCCAATTGTGATCGGACAAGCCTGTGAGTTTGACTACTCTGGCACTCAAGCCTGTAAAGCGCTCCGAGAAGAAGGCTATGAAGTGGTTTTGGTCAACTCTAACCCTGCAACGATTATGACCGACCCGGAAACGGCCGATCGCACTTACATTGAGCCGTTGACACCGGAATTGGTCGAAAAAGTCATCGAAAAAGAACGCCCTGATGCTCTTTTACCAACGATGGGAGGACAAACCGCCCTCAACATCGCCGTTGCTTTAGCCAAAAATGGGGTATTGGAAAAGTACAGCGTTGAGTTAATCGGCGCTAAACTCCCAGCGATCGAAAAAGCTGAAGATCGAAAACTGTTTGGTGAAGCAATGGCAAAGATTGGAGTAGCTGTGTGTCCTAGCGACACAGCCGAATCTTTAGAAGAAGCCAAAGCTGTTGCCCGCCAAATTGGTAGTTATCCCCTAATTATTCGTCCAGCTTTCACAATGGGTGGAAGTGGCGGCGGCATTGCCTACAACCAAGAAGAATTTGAAGAAATGGCGCAAGTAGGTATAGATGCCAGTCCTGTTTCGCAAATTCTCATTGATCAGTCTTTACTCGGCTGGAAAGAATATGAACTCGAAGTGATGCGTGACTTGGCAGATAACGTGGTGATTATCTGTTCCATCGAAAACCTTGACCCGATGGGCATTCACACCGGAGATTCAATTACCGTCGCTCCCGCGCAAACCCTCACTGATAAAGAATATCAAAGGCTGCGGGATATGGCAATTAAAATCATCCGCGAAATCGGTGTGGAAACTGGTGGTTCTAATATTCAATTTGCCATCAATCCGCTGAATGGCGATGTGGTTGTAATTGAGATGAACCCGCGCGTTTCCCGCAGTTCAGCTTTGTCTTCCAAAGCTACGGGTTTCCCCATCGCCAAGATGGCCGCAAAATTGGCTGTAGGCTATACCTTGGATGAAATTAAAAATGACATTACTAAGAAAACTCCCGCATCCTTTGAGCCGACAATTGACTATGTGGTAACAAAAATCCCCCGCTTCGCCTTTGAAAAATTCCCTGGCTCCGACCCAGTGCTGACAACCCAAATGAAGTCTGTGGGGGAAGCAATGGCAATTGGGCGGACATTCAACGAATCCTTTCAAAAGGCACTGCGATCGCTCGAAACCGGACGCGCTGGTTGGGGTTGCGATCGAGCCGAAAAATTACCCAGTGGCGAACAAATTCGCGCCCAACTACGGACACCTAACCCCGATCGCATTTTCTCCGTGCGACATGCCTTGCAACTAGGAATTAGTGCTGAGGAAATCTACGAACTGACTGGTATTGACCCGTGGTTCCTAGATAAATTTCAGCAACTGCTAGATATTGAAAAATTACTGAAGCGGACACCTTTGCAGCAATTGACAAAAGAGCAACTTTATGAAGTGAAGCGAGATGGATATAGCGATCGCCAGATTGCCTATGCCACCAAAACCACCGAAGATGAAGTTCGCGCCTACCGCAAGTCACTAAGAATTATCCCAGTTTATAAAACCGTAGATACCTGCGCGGCTGAGTTTGAAGCCTTTACCCCCTACTACTATTCTACCTACGAAGAAGAAACAGAGGTAATGCCCGCAACCAAGCCAAAAGTGTTGATTTTGGGTGGTGGCCCCAACCGCATTGGACAAGGAATTGAGTTTGACTATTGTTGTTGTCATGCCGCTTATGCTTTGAAGGATGCGGGGTATGAGACGATTATGGTTAACTCTAACCCAGAGACAGTTTCGACAGATTACGATACCAGCGATCGCCTTTACTTTGAGCCGTTAACAAAAGAAGATGTCCTTAACATCATCGAAACTGAAAATCCAGTCGGGGTAATTATCCAGTTTGGCGGACAAACACCGCTGAAATTAGCATTACCGTTACAGGAGTATTTGCAGAGGCTGGGTACTGGGGACTGGGGACTGGGGACTGGGGAGATTTCCCAATCCCCAATTCCTAATACCCATTACCCCTTATCCTCAGAGGGGGCCCCACCTTCCCCAATCCCTAAAATTTGGGGTACATCGCCAGATTCCATAGATATGGCAGAAAACCGGGAGCGGTTTGAAAAGATTCTCCAACAGTTGAATATTGCCCAACCACCTAATGGCATTGCGCGGAGTTACGAAGATGCGCTGGTTGTCGCCAAACGTATTGGCTATCCAGTGGTGGTGCGTCCCAGCTATGTGTTGGGGGGACGGGCGATGGAAATCGTTTATTCCGATTCTGAGTTGGAACGCTACATGACCTTTGCGGTACTCGTAGAACCAGAACATCCGATTTTAATTGATAAGTTTTTGGAAAACGCGATTGAAGTCGATGTCGATGCGATCGCCGACCATACAGGAAGAGTAGTTATTGGTGGTATTATGGAACACATTGAGCAAGCAGGGATTCACTCAGGAGATTCTGCTTGTTCCTTACCTTCCATTTCCTTATCACCAGCAGTTCTCAATCAGATTCGTACTTGGACGATACAGCTAGCACAAGCATTGTCAGTCGTAGGGTTGATGAATATTCAATTTGCCGTTGTTGGTGCAAGCAGCTATTCTCCCCAAGTTTACATTTTAGAAGCCAATCCCCGCGCTTCGCGCACAGTGCCTTTTGTATCTAAAGCTACAGGCGTACAGCTAGCGAAATTAGCATCCTTAATTATGTCGGGTAAAACCTTAGAGGAGCTAAATTTTACAGAGGAAGTCATTCCTATACATATTGCTGTAAAAGAAGCTGTATTACCCTTTAATAAATTCCCAGGAACTGATACAATATTGGGCCCAGAAATGAGATCCACTGGTGAGGTGATGGGGATTGACAGCGACTTTGGCCGTGCCTATGCCAAAGCGGAAATGGGTGCTGGGGAGCGTTTACCACTGGCGGGAACTGTATTTGTATCAATGAGCGATCGCGATAAAGCTGCTGCAAGTGGTGTGGTGAAGGAATTTATCGATTTGGGCTTTACAGTGATGGCTACCCTTGGTACACGTCGAGTTCTTCTGGAACATGGGTTAAATGTTGAATTAGTCTTAAAACTCCATGAAGGTCGTCCCCACGTCCTAGATGCGATTAAAAACCAGAAAATCCAACTTATTATCAACACACCTTCCGGCGAAGAAGCCCAGACTGATGCTAGGTTAATCCGCCGCACAGCTTTAGCTTACAAAATTCCCATCATTACTACCATCGCCGGCGCAAAAGCTACCGTCGCCGCCATCCGTTCCTTACAAAATACCACTTTGGATGTAAAAACTATCCAAGAGTATTGCCCAATTATAAGGGACTAGGGACTAGGGACTAGGGATTAGAGACTAGGAAAAAGTTTTTTGAATACTTAATACTTAATTACCCAGTCACCAATCCCCAGTCCCCAGTCCCCAATCCCCAGTCCCCAGTTCCAGAAAAATTAAACAATTGTTAGAAGAGAATGAATATAGTTCTCATTGAGATACTTTAACAAATATGAGGAAAATTATTTGAATCAGATCGTTTCTTAAATTAACTTTTAGTCAGTCTTAAGATAGAGGCCAAGATTCGATGAACTGGAATAACCAGGAAATTTCATGTCGCCATCTAGCCAAAATCTTCTCATAAATGTTACAATTATTAATAGGAGTTTCATAAAAAATGTTTAAAAAGCAACTTTTTATCTAACTGTAGATACTTGTGAAAAATAGAAAATAACTGTAGTTTTAGCAGTTAAGAAGCGTAAATTTGATTATTATGAGCAGCCGACGACTTTCTCAGGCGCGTAAGTTGCAAACCATAGCATAGGTTCCCAGTCTGACTGGGTAGCACCCTAATAAATAAAGAAAGCATCTATCCCTTAATGACCCTACCGCCAACCCCATCATTACCAAAGAGTAGCGCCATGAAGACCGCTCAGACAGCCACAGACCTCGTGCGGACTTACCTGCGTGAGATTGGCCGCGTGCCACTTTTAACCCACGAAGAAGAGATTTTCTATGGTAAACAGGTGCAACGTTCCTGCGCTTTGCACGAATCAAGGGAATCTCTTGCCACCCAGCTAGGTTATCAACCGACTCTAGAAGAGTGGGCCAAAGCAACAAACCTAGAACCAGCAGAGTTGAACGAAGCGATCGCAGATGGTGAAATTGCCAAGCGCAAGATGGTAGAAGCCAATTTGCGGCTGGTAGTCTCCGTTGCCAAAAAATACATCAAGCGCAACGTCGATTTACTGGACTTGATTCAAGAAGGTAGCATTGGTATGCAACGGGGCGTAGAAAAGTTTGACCCCACCAAAGGGTACAGATTTTCTACTTATGCCTATTGGTGGATTCGGCAAGCTATTACTCGTGCTATAGCCGAAAAAGCTCGTACCATTCGGTTGCCGATCCATATCACCGAAAAATTAAATAAGATAAAAAAGGCACAGCGCCAATTGTCTCAAAAGTTGGGACGCGCTCCTACGGCTGGGGAGCTAGCTCAAGAATTAGAATTGACCCCCAAACAAGTACGAGAGTATTTAGAAAAGGCGCGTTTGCCTCTTTCCTTGGATTTGCGGCTGGGTGATAACTACGACACCGAACTAGGAGAAATGCTGGAAGATCCAGGAGCTTCTCCCGAAGAGTTTGTTATGCAATCTTCCCTATCTTATGACTTAGATCGGCTGATGGGCGATCTCACGCCACAACAGAGGGAAGTAATCACACTGCGCTTTGGCTTAACTGATGGGCAAGCCCTGACTTTGGCTAGAATCGGTGAAATATTGAATATCAGTCGAGAACGAGTCCGACAAATTGAGCGCGAAGCCTTAAGCAAACTTCGCAAGTCTAAAGCCAACATGGATGAATATTTGGCAAGTTAGTCATTTGTCATTAGTCATTTGTCATTAGTTATTAACAAAGGACTAAAGACCAATGACTACTGACCAATTGGTGAGAAAATACGCTGACTTTGGTACGGTTACACCTACTTCCACTCTGACGCTTGGCTGTTACATTAGTTGACAGGAAGACAAAATAACTAAGTCAAATCCAAAACAAACATTTAATATTCAAATCACAAGCACCGCAGCTAATAGTGGTAGTTAAGGAGCTAAAAAATGAGTAACCCATCCAATCGTGTCTCAGAATTTTTTAATAGTGAAGCAGAAACTAACGATTTACTATGGCAGTACGTTAAATCCTTGAGTCCAGAGACAGTTACCCAGCTATCCAAACCCACGTCTGCCGAAGTCTTTCAGGTGATGGAACGAAATATTACAGGACTATTAGGTAATCTACCTTCAGAACACTTTGGTGTTACTGTCACTACAAATCGGGAAAATCTAGGTAGACTTCTTGCTTCGGCGATGATTAGTGGTTATTTCTTGCGTAACGCTGAACAGAGAATGAATTTTGAAATGGCTCTACAAGGATCTGAAACTAACAACAGTGATGTTGATTAGAAATTTAAAATTTGGGAAATTCAACATAGTTGGGCTGATAGCTAGTCAAAGTTACAGCGATATAAATTGAAAATAAGTCTCTGCGAAATCTTTGCCGCTAATTCCCAAATATGTATCAACTAAGTTTTGTCAAATATCCAAAATAGTGAAGAATTAAGGTTGAGATTTAAACGCAGAGGAACGCGGAGGTTGACGCAGAGTAACGCGGAGTCTTTGATTTCGCCTCTCTGTGAACTTCTGTAGTTTTTTGATTAGTTCAATCAATTATATGATATATGCCTAGTTAGTTATAATTGCTGAACTATGCAGAAAGTATAAAAATTTCCTTTCTCTAAACTTCTGCGGTCTTAATAATAAGTTTTAACCGGACACGATATTAAAGGCGTATTTATAAATGATTAATGCACATTTGTGGATAAACGAACAGTGCTAAATGACCTTTGCAATAAATTTAAACTCGGCAGAGTTACAACTAATCTGCCGAGTTTTGTTATTAGTCAAGAATCAAAATTCAGGAATTTTTCCCTACTCGCCATTCAACTATGAGTGAAACTAGTTCTTTCCCACCCCATAAAATCATTGGTGTTGCAGTAATTTGGAATGACCAAAAGCAAATTTTAATTGACCGCCGTCGTCCAGAAGGAGCAATGGGTGGTTTGTGGGAATTTCCTGGTGGTAAAATAGAGCCTGGTGAAACCATCCAAGAGTGTATTCAACGAGAAATTTCCGAAGAACTGGGAATAGTAATTGAAGTGGGAGAGCATCTGATTACTATTGACCACAGCTATACAAACTTGCGCGTTACCCTCACAGTACATCACTGCCGCCATCTTACAGGTATCCCCCAACCTTTAGAATCCGATGAAATTCGCTGGGTAAATTTGGAAGAACTGGAACATTTTACTTTTCCGAAAGCAAATACTCAAATTATTGCTGCATTGAAAGGAAGTAGGGGCTAAGAAAGAAGCAGAGGGAGAAGGGGTGCAGAGGAGCAGAGGAGAATAATTAATAACCAATGCCCAATACAACTCTTGGAGAGGCTGCGCCAACGGCTTCTCTACAAGACGCTATGCTCAATCCAAGTGCCCAATGACAAATGACAAATGACAAATGACTAATCCCGTAACAATCTATTAATTGCATCAGGTTGAGTCCCGCAATTTTCTACAATAGGCGCAGGGACTTTGATTTAAGGTGTCAGCAAATAAATGCCTAAAACCGTTGCCGATGTGATGAGCCGCGATCCTATTGTTGTCCGGGAGGAAACTCCACTCAAGGAAGCTATTCAAATTCTCGCAGAACGCCATATCAGCGGACTACCTGTTGTGGACGATCTTGGTAAATTGGTAGGCATTATCTCGGAAACCGATTTGATGTGGCAAGAAACTGGTGTTACTCCACCTGCGTACATTATGTTTCTTGACAGTGTTATCTATTTAAAAAATCCTGCTACGTATGACCGTGATTTGCACAAGGCTCTAGGGCAAACTGTTGGGGAGGTGATGAGTAAAAACCCGATCGCTATTTCCCCTGATAAAACTTTAAAAGAAGCAGCTACAATCATGCACGATCGCAGCGTTCACCGCTTGCCAGTACTTGATAGTACAGGTCAAGTAATTGGTATCCTGACTCGTGGTGATGTTATTCGGGCTATGGCTGCTAGTCAAGATTAGTCAGCAGTCATTAGTCATTAGTCATGAGTTCTTGATACTTAACTGTTGACTTTTGACTCTTTTTTATACATTTGAAAATCAAGGATAACTAAATGAGTATTACTCCGGAGTCTGTTAAGCAATTGCTCAGTTCTGAGGATTTAGGCGATCGCTTACGTGCTGTAAATCAAATCCGCGAATTGGAACCTGCGGTTGGCTTTGAATTAATTCAAAGTGCTATTGGCGATCGCAATTCCCGTGTTCGTTACTCAGCAGTGAGTCAAATGGATACACTTGGAACCCAAAATTTACAGTTATCCTTGGATATCTTGCGCGATCGCTTGCTTCATGACTCCGAAGTAGATGTACAAGCAGCAGCAGCAGACTGTTTAGGCGCTCTAAAGTTGCGTGAAGCTTTTGAAGATTTACAGCAGCTTTATCATACAACCGGTGAATGGCTAATACAATTCAGTATTATTGCTACATTAGGAGAGTTGGGCGATCCGCGAGCCTTTGAACTACTCAAAGAGGCACTCTCATCAGAAAACGAGTTAGTCCAAACTGCTGCTATTAGTTCTTTGGGTGACTTGGGAGATGTACAAGCAATTCCTCTCTTGGCTCCCTATGCTACCAACCCAGATTGGCAAATTCGTTACAGACTTGTACAAGCCTTGGCTCGTTTGGGTAATCCAGAAGCCAAATCTATATTAGAAACTCTGGCTAATGATGAAGTAGATGCGATCGCAAGCGAAGCGAAACAATCTTTGCAGTCTGTTTAAGTCTATCTAATACCAATTTGAAAAAAGAATGCGACAAATAGACCATTTGTAGAGACGCGATTCATGAGCCAGCGCGTTGCGAGGGTTCCCACGGCAGTCGCTCATGGGGGAAACCCCCAAGACCGCGCTGCCTCCCCGTTGTAGCGACTGGCGTCGCGTCTTTACCCAAGAATGTGTTGCAATCATTAATTGAATTGGTATAAGGATAAGAAAATTCACCATTCATATAGATTTATCTGGCAGTATAAAAAATTCGACCTGGTTGGGAGAATTTGCATTCCAGCCAGATCGAAATAGATTAATTAGAGTTACTTTTAGCAATTAAAAGTAACTTTTTTATATTTAGGATAGGACTATTGAATGGCACTTTTGCGGCGGCGAGACATAACCATGCCAGCACCAACTAAACCTAAACCTAGCATTGTGGTTGGCTCAGGAACGCTAACTGCTTCGAGAGTTAAGTGGTACTCGCTTGTTTTTCCATTGAGAGAAGCACCCAAATTGCCAACCCCAATAGTTTTTCCATTGAAATTAAATTTCCCCGTAATCCCATCCAATATTACGTCATTAATGTTGGTAGCCGATTTCCGAGTTCTGGTAACTACAGAATCATCTAGATCAAAGGTCAGAAGCGCAGTAGTACTACCCAAGGTTCGCGAACCGAAATTAATGAACGGGGTGTATACACCTGTAGAATATGTGGCTGTTGTGCTTGATATATTAGCTATCTTGGTTAAATTTAGAGTGTTAATGGTAATACCTGTGCCTGATAAGCTTGGTAAGAAAGCTGTAAAATCACCATCAGTATCAATACCATCAATATCGACAAATTTAATACTAGTAGTAGCTGGATTGACTCCATCATTAGGAACGAGAGATGTACCAGTAAGACCAATACTTCCGTTCAAGGTTACAGCTTGAGCCGAACCAGCAGATGTAAACATCCCAGCAGTAGCCAAGGGGATTGCAAAACTAGCAGCCAGAGTAGCGTTTAGTAATTTAGATTTAAAATTAATCATGAGTGTTTGAGAGTCCTAATAATAACCTGGAACAGAGAAATTGATTGCTTAACCTTTACTATCAGTAATCTATTTAAAATACTGTCAGTGAAAGCGAAATTTGCGTGATGTATTTCTTATCTCCATAAAATCACATAGATTTAGAACCTGCAATATTTACTGAGTGGTCTTCATCACATCTTCAATTAACAAATAGTCTTCATAAAATTTTAATTTCTTACATATCTGCACTTCGTATATCTCTTACTTTCTAGGGTTTAAATTATGGGCAATAGCTCTGACTTTCATAAAAAATATTTACGTAAACCGATTTAAAAGTATATTATTATACTTATCTTGCTTAAATAGATTTTAGAGCGATCAAGTATACAAAGTATCTAATATTTCTAGTTGCCAGTATTTAGTGAAACGGTTCCTCTCATAGAATAAATGGGAGGAACCGCTGTATTTGTTTACTATGGATAGTCTTGGCGATCAAATTGAATGTTTATAACAAACTAGCTAATTACTAGCTATATAATACTGTTCTCAAATCTGTCAGATTTTTTAAATGCTAAGAGCCATATACCTGTGGCCAGGTTGTGATAACAAAAACTACAACTGCGGCGATCGCTAACAACCCTTGAATCAAATTTCCAACCAAAGACCCAACTACAATTCCTATACCTGCTTTAACCGCTAACCCAAATTCGCGTCGGTAAAGATACTCACCAATAATTGCTCCCAAAAGCGGGCCTAGTAAAATTCCTAACAGTGGCCCCCCAAAAGGTAAAGTTGGCAATAATCCCAAAAATCCTACCACCAAACCAACAATTGCGCCAATTTGCCCCCACTTGCTAGCTCCAGCTTGTTTTGCTCCTACATAGCTAGCTAAAAAATCTACTCCGACACTGAGCAGTAAAACTATAATTGTCACAATTAGTGGAATCTTGATAGCTGCAAAGGAACTACTAACGATGCCCCAGACAATAATTGCAATTAAAATTAAGCTGCTACCAGGAATGGCTGGAACTACAGCACCAATAATACCCACAACCATTACAGCAACTAATAGCCAATAAATAATTTGCATAGATTAATTGTAAATTTCCAAATTTTCTCATAAAGGCGCACATCTGTGCGCCCTACTGTATATTCTATCTGGGTAAGATAGCGAAAAATACTTAGTACACTGTGGTGTAAGTTTGCCTAATGCTTCTAAACTGCTATTAAAAAGCTCAAAACCCATGACGAGAAAAATATTAACTGGACTAAGTTCGGAAGCCTACGAACACCCCTTCGATCGCAAAGCCTTGGCTTCTTTACAAAATATGCCCGGTGTCTCTTTGCTACTCAAAAAAATTAACGAATACGGCATCGATCGCTTACTCAGACTGCAAAGTCTTGGTAGTGAAATCAGAATTTCACCCCGTAATTTTCCCGAATTACATCAAGCATTTGTAGAAACCTGCCAAATTCTTGATGTTGCTCCACTTCCTGAATTGTATCTATTTCGAGGCACAGGTCACATTCAAAGCTACATTGTTGGCGTAGAAAAACCCATTGTCGGTATCAATTTAGATGCAATGGAGTGGCTTGGCGTAGATGAGTTGCTTTACATTTTCGGACATGAAGTCGCTCGCATCAAAAGTCAGCACATGGTGTATCACCAAATGGCAATTGTTATGCCAACTTTGAAAAATTTGTTGAGCAGTACCACACTGGGAGTTGGTGGCTTGGTAGCTGGCGGAATGGAACTAGGTTTGTATAATTGGCGAATGATGGCTAGGTTCACTGCCGATCGGGCTGCAATGCTTGCTTGTCAGGATATTGACGTAGCAACTACTACACTGATGAAACTTGCGGGTTTACCAGATGAGTACTTGACTAGTGCTGTAATTGAAGATTTCCTCATGCAAGCTCGTGAGTTTGCATCCAATAACTTTGATAGCGTGGATAAAGTCACTAAAATATTAAGCTATACAGAGCCTGGGCTTTCTTGGATAGTTATGCGGGCTGGCGAATTATTAAAATGGGTTGATTCAGGAGCTTATGATAATTTAATTCAACAGACAAATCTAAAGACAGCGGCAGAACTAGAAGAAAAAGAAGCAAAGACACTAGATGAAAAGGAAGGTTGGAATTTTTTGACTTCTTGGTGAATTAATATAGCAAGGACTGGGGACTGGGGACTGGGGACTGGGTGAAAAGCCTTTTTGTGTTTAAGTTTTATCGTCTGTTGATGTCCTAACTACCAAGGCTTATGCTGTAATTCGTAATTAACTTGTAAATACGAACAAGTCAATTTGAGGTAGTAATTACAAATTACGAGTTATTCTCACAGATGACAAACCTAAATTTAGATTAAGTCGTTTGGTTGGATAAATTTGAGCTAAGAGTAACGGCTAATTTATCAGCAATTCCTGCAATCCAGTTTTCATCTTGTTTGGTATAACTGCGAGGAGCATTTGCTCCCAAAATTAATGCACCTTGGTTGCCAATAGGTTGACAAATGACACCTTGAGTATTTTCTGGTAAATAATCAAATTCAAGCCTACCTGGATATATTTTTAGAGCAACCAAATAAATCGGCTTTTGTTTTTCGAGTACCTGTTTTAAGATTACTCCTGGCATAACCTCAGATTTAGTACCCAGAATCCCGCGACGCAGCAAAACTTTACCTTGATAAAAAACCACAAGCGATCGCGTTACTGTATTAGTCAACAATAAATGAGATGCCCAGGCTAGCTCTGTTTTTACAGCTTCGGGTAAATCTGGTGCGAGTACAAAACCTTCTTCTCCAATTAGTTCTACAGTATCAGGCGATCGCGGCTGAACTTGTTGCCAAATTAAACCCGTCAAAATTAACACCGCACTCAAAATCACGCCCACTACATCACCACGCGATTGAGACTGGGTTAATTCCGGTGTTAATAAACGGTTAATCAATAAAAGTACAGCGCCTAGACCACCTACAACAATGGGTAGACGCCGCAAAACGCGATTAGGATCGGGTTTAGTCATTTGTCATTTGTCATTTGTCATTTGTCATTGGGCATGGGGCATTAGTTATTATTATTTTCCTCTGCCCCCTGCTCCCCTGCTCCCCTGCCCCCCTACCTCATCTCCTCACTCTTCCCCTGGTTCAATAATCCGCTGGAAAAGATAACCAGTACCCCGCGCGGTAAGAATCAATTCTGGGTTGCTAGGATCGTCTTCTAATTTTGCCCGCAAACGCGATATATGCACATCTACTACGCGGGTATCTACATGACGTTCTGGTGTATAACCCCATACTTCCTGCAAAATTTCCGAACGAGAAAAAGCTTCTCCAGAGCGACTGACTAACAACTCTAACAAGCTGAACTCCATACCCGTCAATCGAATCCGCTCATCGCCTTTGTAGACTTGTCGCTTATTCGTATCGATTTTAATATTCGCGACATGAATTACCCCAGAACTGGGAATTCCAGAAGCACCGTTTTTATCTACTCGCCGTAGCACCGAGCGAATCCGGGCTTCTAGCTCCTTGGGGGAAAATGGTTTAACTACATAGTCATCAGCACCCAATTCTAAGCCGGTGATGCGATCGGCGACATCACCCAAAGCTGTTAGCATAATAATGGGGACATCTGATTCTTTTCGTAGTTCTTGACATACACCATAGCCGTCTAGCTTTGGCATCATTACATCTAAAACTACTAGGTCAGGCTCAGTTTTGCGAAAAGTATCCAAAGCTTCTTCCCCGTCGCCAGCGGTCACTACATCGTAGCCAATCATGGAAAGGCGTGTTTCCAAAATCCGGCGAATGCTGGCTTCGTCGTCTACCACCAAGATTTTTTCTTTATGGCTTTCCAAGTTTCTCTAGGCTCCTTGACTAAAAATTTACATGATTAATTTTTAATACCATAATATTAAGATATCATTCCATGAATTGATTTGGAAAAAGCTCTAAATACCACATATTATTAGTTTTTAGTTTTTTTCAAGAATTAAGTAAATATTAAGATTATTTAATAAGATTTAAGAATGGCAAAGCCAAAAACCTTTTTTGTTTGTAATGAATGTGGAGCAGAATCGCCCCAATGGTTTGGTAAGTGTCCAGCTTGCGGTACTTACAACTCTCTAGAAGAACAAATTTCGATTCAATCCTCAGTAGATGTACCCAGTCGGGGGGGAGTGAGTGGTTGGCAATCAACTCAAGGCAATGGTAAATCTCACGCTAAACCAGCTAAAGCGCGAGCCTCCTTAACATTTAACCAAATTACCGATCGCCAAATCGCTCGCTGGGAGTCTGGTTATGGAGAATTAGATCGAGTACTTGGAGGTGGGGTTGTCCCTGGCTCTATGGTGCTGATTGGTGGCGATCCAGGTATTGGGAAATCGACTTTATTATTGCAAGTATCTAATCAATTAGCACAGAAATACCGCATTCTTTATGTAACTGGTGAAGAATCAGGACAGCAGGTAAAATTACGAGCTTCTCGGTTGGGAGTATCAAAACCCCTAGATATGGTAAACGAGGAGAAGGTAACAGTAGTACTAGAAGATACTACGATTTCTATAGACCCTGACAGTATAGGTGCAGATTTATATGTACTGCCAGAAACAGATTTAGAAGAAATTTTACGGGAAATAGACTCTCTAAAACCAAATGTGGCGGTAATTGATAGTATCCAAACAGTGTTTTTTCCAGCGCTGACTTCTGCACCAGGTTCAGTAGCTCAGGTACGAGAATGTACCGCAGCACTGATGAAGGTGGCGAAGCACGAAGATATTACCATGCTGATTGTGGGACACGTCACCAAAGAAGGAGCGATCGCAGGGCCAAAAGTTTTAGAACATTTAGTCGATACAGTGTTGTATTTTGAAGGCGATCGCTTTGCTTCCCATCGGTTATTACGGACAGTCAAAAACCGTTTCGGCGCAACTCACGAAATCGGCATCTTTGAAATGGTGACAGATGGATTGCGAGAAGTCTCCAATCCCTCAGAGCTATTTTTAGGCAACCGTGACGATCCCGCACCCGGTACTGCCATTGTGGTAGCTTGCGAAGGCACTCGCCCGATCGTTGTAGAATTGCAAGCTTTGGTGAGTCCCACCAGCTACCCCTCACCCCGTCGTGCTGGTACTGGTGTAGATTACAACCGCTTGGTGCAAATTCTTGCCGTCTTAGAAAAACGGGTGGGAATTCCCATGTCTAAATTAGATTCCTACGTTGCTTCTGCGGGTGGGTTGAATGTGGAAGAACCAGCAGTAGATTTGGGAATTGCGATCGCAATTGTCGCTAGTTTCCGCGATCGCATCGTCGATCCCGGTACAGTATTAATCGGTGAAGTTGGCTTAGGTGGACAAGTGCGATCGGTTTCCCAAATGGAACTGCGGTTAAAAGAAGCTGCTAAGTTGGGATTTAAAAGAGCGATCGTCCCTAAAGGACAAAAATTCCCCGATCTTGATATCGAGATTTTACCCGTTGCCAAAGTAATAGATGCGATTATTGCCGCCATTCCTCATCAAGAATTGACAGCCGACGATTTAGAACCCGATGAAGATGAGTAACTACTGGGTACTGGGTACTGGGGAGTGGGGACTGGGGAGATGAGGGAGCAGGGAAGCAGAGGGCAAGGGGCAGAGAAGAATAATAATAACTAATACCCTATGCCAAATGACAAATGACAAATGACAAACGCCCAATTCTAAAGGAAAACCCATTATGACAACCCTCACTCAAGACTACCAAATCACTTGGGAAAAACTACCCGACGATTACAAACTCCCCGGCGATCCAGTGGATAACATCAACCAACCAGCCTTAGCTGCTGCACTTACAGAAAGCCTACAATTAGCCGGAAAAATTTCAGCTAACGTCCTAACAACAACTAATTACGGCATTTGTGCCACTCTAAACAACAAAATGGTCATTAAAGCTCCTGATTGGGCTTTCATTGCCAAAATTAATGTTAGTAGAGAAGAAGTAATACGCAGTTATACACCTCAATTACAAGGTGACATTCCCGTAATTGTGATGGAATTTGTTTCCGATACACAGGAGACAGAATATTCTATCAAAGCGACATATCCCCCAGGAAAATGGTTTTTCTACGAGCGCATCTTAAAAGTACCAAACTACATTATTTTTGAGCCAGACAGCGGCAGTTTTGAGATATATCGCTTGCAGAATACAGAACAATACATTTTGCAAGAGCCTGATGAAAATCAACGCTACTGGATAGCAGAAATGAATCTTTACCTTGGGGTGTGGCAAGGTACTCGTGAAAATCGCCCAGGAAATTGGTTACGGTGGTGGGATGAACAAGGAAACCTTTTACCTTGGGGTTCTGAGTTAGCCGAACAGGAACGCCAACGCGCCGAACAAGAACGCCAACGCGCCGAACAAGAACAACAACGCGCCGAACGACTAGCAGCACAATTGCGAGCGGCAGGAATTGAACCTAAAGATTAGACTTCTTGTAAATAATTTAGGATTGCTAGGTTTAGTTAAAAATTTGCTAAATCTAGCATTTTTTTATAGCAATAAAATCTTAAATAACTCGAATTAGACCTAATTTATTGACATTAAAATTTCGGAATTATTGATATAAATTTTTGAATTCATAGTCAAAAAGTATAATTTTATACATTGGAATAAAACTATGATAAAGGCGATCGCTCAATCCCGCAAAAGATGAATGCGATCGCCCTTATCTGGCCCCCTTATCAGGAGATAAATACAATCATGGCACAAGAAGAAGATTCCGCCCAGTCAAAGTTAAAGCAGTTCTTAGGTGAATATTTAGATACACCTACTGTCAAACAATCAACTGAACAGCCATTTCCCAAGAGAGAACCGATTAAGCATATATTGATTGGTTCAACCAAAGCTGTTACCAGTACAATTCACTATTTGCAAGTAATTGGCTACGCCAGCGTAGGGGATTGGAGTCCACTGGTACCAACTGGCAACCCAGATGAGGTAATGAATATTTTAATCCGGCAAATTCTCATGCAATAAACCCTAATTAGATCCCCGACTTTTTTAAAAAGTCGGGGATCTGAACAGTGTAAATTTTCACAAATTAGATAGGATTATTGGATTAATTTCTGTCTACTCCCATGTCCCTGTTTTCTGGATCGTTGGATTCTTGCGCTTCATTAGCAATCATCCCATTGATGTAGGTAACAATGATCACTAATTCACCAATTGCTTCCAGTTCCGCCTCTTCTTCTGGTGTCTGAGAATTAACTGTTTTCTTATCAACAAGTTCTTGCATCCGATTTGATAATTCGTCTGTAATTTTAAATAGATTAATATTACTGACTTTTTCAATTTTAATACCTTTCTCTAGCCAGGATGAGGGTTTAATAGGTGCGATCGCCATAAATATTATTACAATTGAATACACTGCTTATTGTAGGTTTTCCTGTCGCGGATCTTCAAAAGAGGGATGGAAACCTCCTTTAACCCAAAGCTGACGAGATTTTTGAATAAAGCGATCGCTACGGCGTAGATCGTTCAAGTCTAATCTATTACAAGTTGCCCGACCTGTGGAAGTAATTCCAATAACTTGTGTAGCGTCTGCTGACCAAATGAAGTGTTCACACCACTGTTGCTGACGGGGATTAAATAAGGCGACTTCTTGCTGAGTTTCTGGATCGATTCCAACTGTAAAATTATAATGACGTTCGTTACAGCGACGACAAGCTAAAGCCAAATTATTCACATCATCGAAACCACCTAGAGATTGTGGATAAATATGATCGATTGTCAGAGGAGAAGTGCTTAAGGATTCAGGATAATGGCAGTATTCACACTTGAAGTTAGCACGTTTACGAACCAACTCTTGCATATTATTAGGAATTGTCATCTCTGAGAAGCAATCACCGCATTGATATAGCTAAAAATCATGTCTAATTCTCCAATAGCTTCCAACTCAAATGCTTCTTCTAGTGTCAGAGAGTCTGCTTTTTTTCTATCTAGGAGTTCTTGCATCCGCAAACCCAATTCGTCTGTAAACTTAAACAGATTAAGATTATTGACTTTTTCGACTTTGATACCAGTCGTTAGCCAGGATGAGGGTTTAACTACTACGGTTGTCATAGGTTTGTGGCGATTGAATATATTGCTATTGTAGGCTCCATCCACAGCAACTTAAATCTTCCGCCTATGAGACTGAGTTTTGCGTATGTCAAAATAAAATATCAGTAAAACTACGGTTTTGACCAATGGCGTGGAATCCAGGGCAGGAGTTATTTGGTAGTCGCTACATTATCGAGAGAAAATTGGGCGAGGGTGGAGTTGGTATTACCTATCTCGCTAAAAATCGAGGCGGCGAGTTGCGAGTCATCAAAACCCTCAGAGAACAAATCCTCAATCATCCTGACTGGATACCAGATCAAGATAAATTACGGCATGACTTTCGAGATGAAGCTTTGCGACTGGCTTTGTGTCGCCATCCTCACGTTGTGCAGGTAGAAAACGTCTTTGATGAAGGTAATTTGCCATGTATGGCGATGGAGTACATCGAAGGCGAAGATTTGGGGAAGCTGATAACCGAAAAAGGGGCGTTACCAGAAGCAGAAGCACTACTATATATTAGGCAAATTGGCGAAGCTTTGATATTAGTTCATGAGAAAGGCTTGCTGCATCGGGATTTGAAGCCCAGTAATATTATGATGCGGGCGGGTAAACCAGAAGCGGTGCTAATTGACTTTGGGCTTGCGAGACAATTTATTTCTGGTGGAGTTTTAAAGCATACAGAGAATCATACCCCTGGTTATGCCCCACCAGAACAATATGCACCCATCGAACAACGGGGAGAATATATAGATGTTTACGCCTTCGCAGCTACGTTATATTCTTTAGTGACTGGACAATTGCCGATGCCAGCACCAGCTAGGCTGCAAAATTTTACGCTACAAGCACCCAAGGAGTTGAATGGCAGTGTTAGCGACAGGGTGAATGAGGCAATTATGAAGGGGATGGCGCTAAATCATAGGTTTCGCCCCCAGTCTGTGCAGGAGTGGTTGGATTTGTTGGGTGCAAGTCCCATACCGCCAACACAACCAGTAATATCTCGTCCGAATACACGCCCATCTTGGGAATGCGTCTACATCATCCCAGGGATTTCTGGCACAATAGCCCTTAGCCCCAAGGGAGAAATCTTAGCAAGTGTGGCAGGTGAAGTTATTCACTTATTTTCATCAACTACAGGTGAATTTCTTTACACTCTCACTGGTCATTACGACAAGGTTCATTCCGTAGCCATCAGTAGTGATAGTCAAATTCTCGCTAGTGGTAGTCATGACAAGACGATCAAACTGTGGTCGGTGACAACAGGAAAGGAAATTCGCACCCTCACTGGTCATTCCGACTTTGTTTATTCCGTAGCCATCAGCAGAGATGGGCAAATTCTCGCCAGTGGTAGTTATGACAAGACTATCAAAATGTGGTCGGTGACAACAGGAAGGGAAATTCGCACCCTTACTGGTCATTCCGATGAGGTTAATTCCCTAGCCATCAGTAGTAATGGGCAAATTCTCGCTAGTGTTAGTGATGACAAGACTATCAAACTGTGGTCGGTGACCACCGGAAAGGAAATTCGCACCCTCACTGGTCATTCCGAGTCGGTTTATTCTGTAGCCATCAGTAGTGATGGGAAAATTCTGGCTAGTGGTAGTTGGGACAACACCATCAAACTGTGGTCGGTGATCACCGGAAAGGAAATTCGTACCCTTAGTGGTCATTCTTCCTCGGTTGATTCCATCGCCATCAGTAGTGATGGGCAAATTCTCGCTAGTGGTAGTTTGGACAACACCATCAAACTGTGGTCGGTGACCACCGGAAGGGAAATTCGCACCTTCACTGGTCATTCCAACTCGGTTATTTCCGTGGCCATTAGTAGTGATGGGCAAATTCTGGCTAGTGGTAGTTGGGACAACACCATCAAACTGTGGTCGGTGACAACAGGAAAGAAAATTCGCACTCTTGGAGGTTGGTTTTGGGGTCATTCCGACTTTGTTGATTCCATAGCCATCAGTAGTGATGGGCAAATTCTCGTTAGTGGTAGTAGCGACAACACTATTAAACTGTGGGAAATATCAACAGGTAAAGAAATTCACAGCCTGACTCATTTTGACAGAGTTGATTCCGTCGCCTTTACCCCCAATGGAGATGGGCTGGCTGCTGGCGATGTTAGCGGAAATATCAAAATATGGAGACGCAGCCAGTTGTACAATAACAGCGTCAACACAGTAAACAGATAATTAAGGTGCGATCGCAGTTTTAATCCAAGATTAACTAGTTAAAACCTATCAAAACACTAAAATAAAAGCACATATCGATAAAATATATCGCCCTAACTATGACAACTGTAATTGCTAGACCTTCATCCTTGATTGGCAATATCAGAATAGAAAAACTGGATAAATTTAACCTGTTCAAATTCAATGATGAACTGCAAGCACGGATGGAAGAACTATTAGAACGCAAAAAAGCTGATTTACTAACTCCAGAAGAAGCGATCGAACTTGAAGAAATTGGCGAACTAGATAGAATTTTTACCCATATCAATGCAATGCTGGTAGCTCAAAAAGATGAAAGGGATCAATAAAATAATGATGAACACGCAATTGGTCGATTCACTAGTACAAATCATCGAATCCCTCACCCCAGAAGAACGCATTTTTTTGCAACAGCGACTAACCAGCCAGCCAATTCAAGTGACAGTCGGTGTCTGCGGGGGACAGCCACGCATTCGCAACACGCGCATCCCTGTGTGGACGCTGGTGGCTTTTCGCCAACAGGGAGCAAATGAGGAAGAGTTACTGCGAAACTACCCTATCCTAACCCATGATGATCTAAAAGCTGCCTGGAATTATTATGAACAGCACCAAAAACAATTAGACCGAGCAATCATCACGTTGACTGAGGATGATGACGGTTAAGCTTTACTCTAATGAGAATTTTCCTATGGATATAGTCAGAGAACTGCGCCAGTTAGGCTACGATGTTCTAACTTCCTATGAAGCAGGACAAGCAAATCAAGGTATCCCTGATGAGGAAGTTCTAATTTTTGCGACACACAACCAGCGAATCGTCATCACTCTTAACCGTGACGACTTCATTGCCTTACATAATAGCGGCATTGCTCACAACGGCATCATTATCTGCGAAACTCATAGAGACTATTTAGGGCAAACTCAAACTCTCCACGCCTACTTACAAGATATTAAGTCACAAAGTCTTGCTTGGGCGATCGCACTGCAAAATCGCCTGATTCGTGTCAAAAAGCAGAACCAACCTAAATCCAGCAGACAAGTTTTCATCATTCAAGAATACTCAAGATATAGCAACCGCCAAGGCGGTTAAGCCATAAACTGGAAGTAGACCTTGATGAAAGCTCCAGTAGAACCTCTGGGAAACTGATGCCCAAACCTTATAGTTATGACCTCCGGCAAAAAGTGATCCAAGCAATCTTGCTTGA
>NZ_JAVRBQ020000056.1:0-29455 GCF_034531215.2 Nostoc sp. ChiSLP03a | reverse complement strand
TAAAGCTGCATAGAATTCGATCCCCCCTAACCCCCCTTAAAAAGGGGGGAACCGGAAAAACATCTATCAAAGTCCCCCTTTTCAAGGGGGATTTAGGGGGATCAAGATATGTGCAACTTCACATTAAATTGGTATAAGAACAAAAAATGACTGGTCAAGTTAGTGATGGATTAATCTATAAAAGTCAAATATTCTGCATTGCAGGTGTTGATGGCATGGGATTATTTGAGCCAACACAGCATGGTTTTTCTCCTCAATGGGGTACAACAGCTTGTTGGCGAGGCTATTGTTGCACTTATAAGGTAATAGAAGAGACGCTTTACTTAAAAGAATTAATTATCTCTCTCAGCCTAAAAGAAAAACTTGCAAAACAAGGTAAAGCAAAAGATTTTCTGGGTGTCTTACCTTCTCGTCGAAATACACCTGTGGGTCATCCTAGTGCTATTTATGATGAACTCAATCATCTTGTTGAATTTACAGGAAGCTTATTAGTAGCCAATAGTTTTATTAAGAATCTATATGTTCATCTTGGCTTTCAACCTGCTTATAAATATGAAGAAGTTCATGAACTGATCTTTGACAGTGGTTATCTGATACAAAGTATTAACCGCTCCGAAGAAATGGCAGAAATTCGCCAAAAAATTATTCCAAAGTCTAAGTTTTATGACCAATGGCATCTTACATGGAGAGGTAAAGACGGTTCGTAAGTAAAATAATCTAAAATTTAAAATCCAAAATTGAATGCCAAATAAACGTTTCTATCACATTGGCTTTGGGCAAGATGATTTAGGTTCATTACCTCCCAGCATTGCTCTATTATCTGGCGATCCAGAGCGATCGCATCTAATTGCCCAAACTTATTTCCAAGATGTCCGCCTATTGTCCGAAAATCGCGGACTTAATAGCTATGTAGGATACTTACCGAATGGTCGCACCATCTTATCAGCTACAAGTGGTATGGGTGCGCCTTCATTAAGTATTGTTGTCAACGAGTTGATACAAGTAGGAATCCGGCAAATTATTCGCATTGGAACTTGCGGATCGATTCAACCTTATATACCAGTAGGTAGCGTTGTTATTAGCAGTGCAGCATTATGTCGCCAAGGTGCAGCAAATGACATTGCGCCTGTGGAATATCCAGCCGCAGCCGATCCTTTTCTGACAGTTGCTTTAGTTAAAGCTGCACGAGAATTAAAGGTTGAACATTACATCGGAATTACGGCATCAGTTGATACTTTTTACGAGGGACAAGAACGCAGTGATTCAGCCAATCCAAATTTAATGCGATCGCTGCATGGCATTACAGAAGAATATCGGCGCTTAAATATCTTGAATTACGAGATGGAATGCGGCACACTATTCAAAATGGCAGGAGTGTATAATTTTGCTGCTGCTGCTATTTGCGGTGTAGTTGCTTCGCGTACTGATAGTGAAAATATCATTCTAGAACAAAAAGATATCGCTGTTAAAAATGCGATCGCAACTGCTGTAAATGCAGCAGCAAACTTTGAGTAAGCTAACAAATTTCTCCTAATCAACTTCTTAGGATGGCAGATTGAATCTGCTCTAAGTAGTTTCATCATGTCTTTACCTAATCTTTAATTTATCAATCAGTAATTCTATGTAAGATGTATTGAGTAAGATGCGATTTCATATTTTTGAGATACATATTATAAAAAAATTAGCTAATTTCAAATTAAAAAACTGTTGCAATACTTATTAAAAACATTTATTTAATTTTTTATATCAAAAAGCTGCGCTTTTATTACCATGTTTTACAGCCGCAATAATGAGTTTAGCTATTAATAACAATCAAAAAAATTGGAGAGCAGTATAACATGAAGAATGCTTGGAAGCGTTGGATTACCAGCGTTAATCTAGCTGCGCTCACACTAATGCCAACGCTGATATTTTTAGCATTCTCTCATCGGGCAACAGCAGACGATCCAGGAGCGTGTTACATGATAACTTCTTCTGGTAAAACCGTTGGATTAGAAAGGATTTGTGGCAATATCATCGCCGCACCTTCAGATGACAAAGTTTTTCGAGTCTCAATCAAACGCCGTTTTGGTGGAACTCCTGTAATTGATGTCACCTTCAACGACAAAAAAACCTTTGAAATGATTGTAGATACAGGTGCTAGTGGAACCATTATCACTCAAGATATGGCGAATACACTTAACCTCCAGGCTACAGGTACAATGCAAGCCCAAATTGCTGATGGTAGTGAAGTAAAATTCTCAACCAGTAAGGTAAAATCTATTGCAGTAGGTGGAGTTACAGCCAATAATCTTCAAGTAGCGATCGCACCAAAAGCCAGCATCGGGCTACTAGGTCACGATTTCTTTGGCAACTATGACATCAGAATTTTGGAGAAAGAGGTGGAATTTCATCACCGCTAATGCTTGCAGCTTGTAACTTATTGAGGTTTTTATATTGAAATATTAAAAGGAATCTGAGCCAAGGTACTCAGCACTCCTGAAGCAGCTTAAGAGCGTTATAGAATAGAAATAAACCTGACATAACATTACGCTGATTCAGCAGAATTGCCCATGACCACTTCTAAACGCCAATATCACATTACTACTTTCGGTTGTCAGATGAATAAAGCTGACTCAGAGCGCATGGCTGGCGTTTTGGAAGACATGGGCTTTGAGTGGTGTGAAGATCCGAATCATGCAGATGTAATTCTCTACAATACCTGTACAATTCGGGATAATGCTGAACAAAAGGTATATTCCTATCTTGGCAGACAAGCAAAGCGTAAACACGAGCAGCCTGATTTAACTCTTATCGTTGCTGGTTGTGTTGCCCAGCAAGAAGGAGAAGCACTGTTGCGGCGAGTGCCAGAATTAGACTTGGTAATGGGCCCACAACACGCCAACCGTCTGAAAGATTTGTTGGAGGCAGTATTTGAAGGCAACCAAGTTGTTGCAACCGAGGCAGTTCACATTATTGAAGATATCACCCAGCCGCGACGAGATAGTACAGTGACCGCTTGGGTAAATGTGATTTACGGCTGTAACGAACGCTGCACTTATTGCGTGGTTCCCAATGTGCGTGGTGTCGAACAATCTCGCACGCCGTCAGCTATCCGGGCTGAAATGGCAGAATTAGGACGGCAAGGTTACAAAGAAATTACCCTACTCGGTCAAAATATTGATGCTTACGGCAGAGATTTACCTGGAATCACACCAGAAGGTCGGCATCTGCACAACTTTACAGATTTGCTTTATTACGTCCATGATGTGCCGGGAATTGAAAGGTTAAGATTTGCTACTAGCCATCCCCGTTATTTTACTGAAAGATTAATTCAGGCTTGTGCTGAGTTACCCAAGGTGTGCGAACACTTCCACATTCCCTTTCAATCTGGGGATAACGAACTTTTAAAGGCGATGGCAAGGGGTTATACCCATGAGAAATATCGCCGGATTATCGATACCATTCGGCGGTATATGCCAGATGCCTCGATTAGTGCCGATGTAATTGTCGGTTTTCCTGGGGAAACAGAAGCACAGTTTGAAAATACCCTGAAACTGGTGGAAGATATTGGCTTTGATATGTTGAATACAGCAGCATATTCGCCGCGTCCGGGGACACCAGCCGCTTTGTGGGACAATCAACTGAGTGAAGAAATTAAAAGCGATCGCCTGCAACGGCTCAATCATCTGGGAAACTTAAAAGTAGCAGAGCGATCGCAACGTTACTTTGGACGCATTGAAGAAGTTTTAGTAGAAGACCAAAATCCTAAAGATTCAACCCAGGTGATGGGACGTACTGGCGGTAATCGTTTGACCTTTTTTAGCGGCAACATCAAAGAACTCAAAGGGCAGTTAGTAAAGGTAAAAATTACCGAAGTTCGACCTTTTAGCTTAACCGGCGAACCAGTTGAAGTGAGGCAAACTGTTTTGCACTAAGAAGCATTTGAAGATTATACCCCTGACTTATGATGAAGTTACCGCAAACGATTCCAGTTCTTCTTTTTGGGGCTAGCTTGGCTGTAATTTCCCCTCAACATTGTGCTGCTTTCACCGTTCAAAAAATAGCTATTCTTGCGCAAGCATCAAACGATTTGCCAATGGTCAAATCGGCTGGACTGTCCCCCGATATGGATGTGCCTTGGTCGAAAGCCGTAAGAATTGTTGACCCTTTTGAAGGGGAGTTGGTTGGAGTTTTCGACCGCAATTCTTTAGGTGGCTATTTGTACCGTGAGGGTTCAACGCAAGTTATTAGTTTGTGGACACCTTCCAGCATTCGAGTACTCGTAACAGTAAATTCGGGTCAAGCAATGTCTTCTTTCTACACCGCAGGTCGTGTGTATCCCAGACCTGACTATCTTAGATTTGTCACGACTAAAAAAGTCGATAAGCTTTTGCTTAAGGTCAGAGAAAAAGTTTTTCAATTAGACGGTTCAACCGGCACATTTGCTGTCAGTCAAGAATTAGCCGCTGCTTTGAAAAATGCTCCAGATGAGAATTTAGATATCAGACTAGTCTTGGAAGGAGGTCAAACTATTGATAGCGAAATTGGTAAAGGGACGGTAAAAGCTTGGCGAACTATTTATTAAGCGATCGCATTTTTCAGCCAAGTATTTTCTATGTTTAATAAAGGAAAAACCTCTCCATTATCATCAAAATTTGACTGATAAAACTTATTTACAGATTTAATAATAACGAACATTGTTAGAAGTAAGCTTGATCAATTCTTCAACATTGTTAGAGATTGTATTGCAAATAGTATTTAAAGGTAAATCATTAGGATCAAACCCAAAAGGTTCTTCGATTTCTGAGCCAATTTGTTCAATGCTTAATAATGTAAAACTTACAAAAGCCATGACTATACCAGTCCACCAATTTAAAAAGCTCACAATTTCCAAAGGTAATATAAGACAAAAAATTAATAACAGTTGTCTGAGTTTAATAGTATATATCAAAGGCAGCGGCGTTTTTAAAATGCGTTCGCAACCACCTAAAATATCGACTAAATCATCTACACAATTATGTAGAGTAGTTAATTGATAGACATTTAGACAATTTCGGTCATGCTGATATTGTAAGTAATCTCCTATCCAATAAGCAATTTGTAGTGGAGGATGATCGCTATCTTGGAGGTGTAAATATTGTTTTTCAGACATTAATGATGCCAACTGAGTGTCTAAAGGCACCGATCTTAGATGTAACTTCATTGCAACTGCAAAAGCAGTTACTAACCGAAGCATTGCTTCTTTTTCTAATTTATCTTGTGGTGTCTTCTCTTTAACTATTATCGCAATTCCCCGAGTTAAGTTACGTGATGTATTAACTAAAGCTCCCCAGAGTTGACGACCTTCCCAAAATCTATCATGGGCTGTATTCGTCCGAAAGACTAATAGTAATGTAAAGCCAATATTAAAGCTTAAAACAGCATTGGTAAGAATATTACTAGAATCTGAAAATGC
Organism: Nostoc sp. ChiSLP03a; assembly: GCF_034531215.2. NCBI lineage: Bacteria > Bacillati > Cyanobacteriota > Cyanophyceae > Nostocales > Nostocaceae > Nostoc > Nostoc sp. ChiSLP03a. The sequence continues at coordinate 24,018 of NZ_JAVRBQ020000056.1, read as the reverse complement.
TATTGGGAATCCTAAATGATCTAAAAATGATATAAAAGTACCATATATACTACAAAATATTACCCAAGGAAGAATGATAGAGATAATTGACCTTTCAAGCCGAAGAGCTACTTGAAGCCAGTTCAGCTTTTCGCCTTTGTAAAGATGATACTTTTCTTTTAAAGAGTTTTTAGAATTATTTTGAAAATAGTTAGGTTGTTTCATGTTGTTAAGGTTTCAGGATTACATCAATTAGCAAACTAACTTTTTTAGCTCAATATATCTTGTTTAAGCAAGATATATGCAAGATGTAGGTTTCCATATAGTCACCGTAGTGAAATTATAATAAACTTAAATTATAGTTTTAACATTGAAATTTATTTCTGTGAACCATCTTTAGATAGGGAAATTCAATATTGTCTTTTAATTCTTCACCACAAACCTGATTTTCTGCTTATATTGATTAAACGTTGTGGTATTTCACTGATTTATGAGATAATTAGACAAAATTTCCAGCTATTTACAGTAAATATTTGCTTTTTCTCATCAGCAAACCGATGCCTACGACAGACTACGCCTAAACATTTGAGTTAATAACAGTGTAGTAAATGCGTAACTCTCAAGCTACAAAAGGCGATAAACCCAATAAAATTTGATATTAAGCCAGGGAATTACCCAATTTTAGATGTCCATTTTGAGAAAAAGCATTATTGGGTGAAGGGTTATGCAAATACTTTTTAAAAGAACAGAACTATGTCATTACTAGATGATTTAACCGAGACTTATTTTAATAAAGATTTAGCAACAGTATTTACACAAGTTGGCATTGAAAGTATCAAAGTTATCGAAATCAATCGGCAAATTCTTAAAAAAGTATCCTTGCTCAATAGTTACTAGAGTCTGCTGGAGGTAAAAGCGATCTTGCTATCAATAAGGCTGATAATATTAAAACTATTAAGGCGCGATCGCATTAGCTAGGCTAGGCAATCTTAACAGTGCCGACAGAAATAGAGGACTATTTGACGTAATCAAATTATTTCAATCAATTATTACTGGTTGCAGTACTGTTAATGGTGATAGATGAGTTTAATCTCTAAACTCCCCTCAACCAGATAGTGAGTTAAAAAATTTATATAGTACTCATATTTGATTGCGTGAAAAAAACTCACTACACCTTTATTCCTTCTTCCCAGTCCCCAGTCCCCAGTCCCCGATCTTTACGAGTAATTCTCCGAATCAAATCGGATTGCTATAGTTTCTGTCCTGCATAAATCGATCGCACTTCGCCGTTACGTCGGACGACTGCTTCACCATTACTGACATCTACTAGTGTCCAACCGCTGGAGCCGATACTTTCACCCATATTAATGCGGCGAGTCACACCATCAATTTTAAACAAAGCGGCAGATTTGTTGCCCAACTCTAGCAATCCCTCTAAGGTATTACTCGGAGCAACTGCGATCGCTGTTGCCGGATATACTTGTTCTTGGGTAATAGTTGGTTCTGACTCTGGTGCGAGTGCAGCACGCAATGGAACTACTGGTAATGCAGGCAGAGGTTTGGGTGTTTGGCGCACGGTAATGGGTGCAGTTTTGGCTGCCACTGGTTTGAGTTCGGCTTGTACAGCCGCAGCTAACATATTGACTGTTACAGGCTTGGCAGCTTGTCGCACTGTATTCAAAGCGGTTTTCACAACATTAGGTTGAGATACCCGTAACGCACTGGCAACTTGTGGTAAAAGTGTCGGAGTCCCCGGAATGGCTGGAAGGGCGTAGCGCATTGGTGACGGCGCTTGATAAACGGGGACATAGATGCGCTCAACAACGCTTCCGGAACGATTGGGGGCTGGTGGTGTATTATTAGCTAGAAGTGGAAGTGCTGGTAGATTACCAGTTGCTTGCTGGCGACCAAGGGCTATTTGGTTAGTATTTGCCTGACTGGAGAATCCTGGATTGAAAGATTTTTGATTGCTTTTTGCTCCTTGCTTGTCTATAACAGCCAGCGATTGGAGCATATAGTCAACTAACTCTGCCTCAATTTCTGTTTTTACGGGCAACTGTGACTGCGATTGCGGCGATAGAAGCGCTGACTCAGGCAATTTGTTATTTAAAAGATATACGACTCCAGACTGCACCAAGTAAATCGTACTAGCGATCGCCACGCCTAAAGTTGTTCCGACAATCAGCAGTTTGCCCAAAACCGAACTAGTTTTTTGACGCTTTCTACTAACTGGTTTAACAGTAGAGGTGCCAAATACAACGGTACTCAATTGCTTGTGCCGATCTTGAGCAACTGACTGTACTCCTTGGTTTAAAGTAATCTGTGGGATCGTAACTGTTTGCAGAGGCACGTATTCTGGAGGCGATTGGCGTTGAGCTTGGGCGGAAACTCCAGCAACAGAGTGGCTCCATCTGTTCTGACTACTGTGCCTAACAGTTTGAGAAGGCAGATTACCACTAGCATCCAGAATGTAGTCGATATCGGCAAAGAGTTCATCCATTAAGCCATCAGCATAGTTTTCTATCGACCAAGGCTCGTTGGTGATTAAGTCTTCTGATGGTTCTGGTACTATGAGACGGGTGCTGGCTTCTTGTAACATAGACGTTCTGGGTTGTTGCTTGGACGAGGAAACGCGACCCCTACTGACTTAAAAGTGCTGAGTGCTGAGTGCTGAGTGCTGAGTAAAAATACCAGTTCCCAGTTTCCAGTCCCCAGTCCCTCTTTCATACTTGGTGGTGAAACTTGTTTCATTGAGACTGCCTGGAAATTAGGATTATCAGAGGAGGCAGCAGGTAGAGGGTAATTATTACTGAAGTCAATAAGTATGAATAAAAACTTCGTATTTGGGTAATTACCCGGTTTGAAAATCAGAATTGTATTAAGATGTATTGAACGAGATACAAAGCTTGAAGCCGCTTTGCCTCCGATCTTGCGCCAATCCTATGCAGTTGTGCCTGGGTTACTCCTGCGTGGTTGTTGAGCGTAGTCGAAACACTGCCTCCTGAATAATGAAACATCCAATCCTCTATCTACTTAAGATAAGTTGATTGAGTGTTGGTATTAAACTCAACTTGCATCTGGGGATTGTTGATGATGCCACTACTAATCTTTATGTCATCTATCATACCAATCTCTCTCCCTACTACTATACTCAGTCTTTATCAAGCTTGTATTAAGCTAACGCTGGAAACTCCGACTGGCTCTTGGTTCTACGCAATTCTAGATATAATAATAAGGCGTTAATATCCGCTGGATTTACACCACCTATACGTGCAGCTTGACCAAGGGTGAGTGGTTTTATGTGAGTCAGCTTTTCCCGTGCCTCTTTAGAAAGAGTCTCAATTGTTGTGTAGTCTAAATCCCCAGGTAACTGGCGGTGCGCTTGGCGGGCAATTTGGTCAATTTGATTTTGTTGCCTTGCGAGATAGCCAGAATACTTGATGTCAATTTCTGCGCCTTCTTTCTCGGCCCGGTTGAGATTGGGGTTTCCCAGTCCGAACCTATCCAGGTCAACGTAATGTAATCCTGGACGCCGCAACAAGTCGTTGAGGGTAATCGAACCTTTAATTGCTTGTTGGGTATCAGATGCGATCGCTATTCCAATTTCATCATGTTCTTTAACTCGTGTGGCTTGCAATCTTTGTTTTTCTGTGGTGATATTACCCTGTTTTTGAGTAAATATATCCCAGCGGCGATCGTCAATTAAACCAATCTCCCTTCCCAAGGGTGTCAGACGTTGGTCGGCATTGTCAGAACGCAATAGCAATCGGTACTCTGACCTACTTGTAAGCATCCGATAAGGTTCCCGTAGGTCTTTTGTACACAGGTCATCAACTAGCGTCCCAATGTAACTTTGCTCGCGGGCAAAGACAATCATTTCTTGAGAGCGAACAAATCGAGCGGCATTAATTCCCGCCACCAGCCCTTGAGCTGCGGCTTCTTCATAACCTGTGGTGCCGTTAATCTGCCCAGCACAAAACAGCCCCGCAATCTTTTTAGTCATTAGTGTGGGGTAACACTGAGTTGCTGGTAAATAGTCATATTCCACTGCATAAGCGGGACGCAGCATCACACATTTTTCCAAACCAGGGAGAGTCCGCAACATTTGCAGTTGCAAATTTTCTGGCAACCCTGTAGAAAACCCTTGGATATACAGTTCGGGTATATCCCTTCCTTCTGGTTCAATAAAGATTTGGTGGCTTTCTTTATCGGCAAACCGGACAATCTTATCTTCGATACTGGGACAATAACGCGGCCCTTTGGCTTCCACCCAACCACCATAAACTGGCGACAGGTGCAAATTTTCTTGAATCAGGCGATGGGTTTCGGCGGTTGTGCGGGTGATGTAGCAAGGCATCTGTTCCCGTTCTAACCACACATCTGGGTCAAAGCTAAACCAGCGCACATCTTCATCTCCTGGCTGGATGAGCATTTTACTATAATCTACCGATCGCTTATCTACCCGCGCCGGAGTTCCAGTTTTAAGTCTGCCGGTTTCAAATCCCAGGCGATTTAGGGTTTGTGTCAATCCTTCAGCCGCAAATTCCCCAGCACGTCCGGCTGGCATTGATTTGTTACCAACCCAAATTTTGCCTCCCAGGAAGGTGCCGGTTGTCAATATGACTGCTTTACATTGGAATCCTACACCAAAATATGTTTCAACGCCGATGACTTCATCATTAGCGCCCAGCACCAAATCTGTTGCCATACTTTCGCGGATTGTCAAGTTTTCTTGATTCTCAACAACATTTTTCATTACCGCTGCATATTCGCGCTTGTCCGTCTGGGCGCGTAATGCCCAAACAGCAGGCCCCCGTGAAGAGTTGAGGATACGTTTTTGCAAGTAGGTGCGGTCTGCTACTTTACCAATTTCTCCGCCGAGTGCATCTACCTCATGAGTCAACTGAGATTTAGCCGGGCCACCTACTGCTGGGTTACAAGGTTGCCAAGCGATTTTATCCAAGTTGAGCGTCAATAGCAGGGTACGACAACCGAGGCGTGCAGAGGCGAGAGCTGCTTCGCAACCGGAGTGACCTGCACCGACGACTATGACATCAAAAGCGTCTTGGAATTCAACGGAATTGTGCATGGTCATACTTACAGGATCGGCAAGCTTAGAGTTCTTTTCAATTTTAACTGTTCCAGTGGTTTCATGGATGTAACTTTCTGATAAACAAGTTATCAAACTTACTAGTACTCAATTAAAAGCAAGGTTCCATTTTTTAAGTTTAGTAGTCAGTGAAAAATCTCATCTTTTTAAAATTTGTGACAACATTCCGGTTTTTGCTCGCAGTTTATTGAGCGGAGCTTTAACCCAGCACAAATTAATTTATAACTGGTATATATTAGATATTTTCTCGCATTTTGATTAAACGATAGTTCAATGTCGATAAACTATCTGGGATTTGAAGTCATCAATCATTAATGTCGCTTAAAAAAAATATTAATTTTATTCTTGAATCACTAAGTAATTATTTAGAATGAAACTTATCTTCAAAAATCAAAAAAATATTAATAGGTTTATTAAAAAGACAAGTTTTATCAGTATCGTTATATTGATGATTTTTGTATTAGTAGCTAGCAATGAGATTAGCCACCACAAAGTTGCTATAACTGCTCAACCATTACAAGAATGCTTGATTAATAATTCATTACCTTGTATAGATACTTCTAAAAATACAAGCTCGGAACCATTTATTCCCGATCCCAAATTAGATGCTAAACAGCGTTTTTTATCTGCGATCGCTAGAAAATTACCTAAAATTCCCCAATCTGGTACTTATGAATATATTTTGCTACGAAGCTATGGTGCAGTATTCGTAAATCCCGATATTGGAATTAAATTACCGTCCAAAAATATCTTTGTTAATGAACAAGAAACCCAAGAGTTTCAAGCTACTTTAACAATGGGTCATATTGATGGCACTAACGACTGTTATTTACAAAAATCGGCGGCTGATGCTTTAAATAAAGCGCGAGTACAACAACAAATTCCGCTAAAATCTGGTTATGGCTCTGGTGATTGTACTCGTACTTTCAACACGAATTTAAGATTTTGGCACAAGTATGCTAACGATCGAGTTTTAGCAAAAGTTCAACAAGGTAAAGAAACAAAAATTCTCGGTTTAGTTGCCCCTCCCGGAACTTCACAACATCTCTGGGGATTAGCCATTGATTTACGCGTAGGTAGTAAAGAGCAAAGAAAAGCTCTTAATCAAAATGGTTGGTTTCAAACTGTAGAAAACGATGTTCCACATTGGACTTATGTGGGTTTATCTGAAGATAATTTATCTTTGTATGGTTTTAAAAAACAAGCTATTAGAGGCATTACTTATTGGATTACGCCGCTTTAATTGTTCAATAGCATGAAAACTTGGGAATACTAAACTTAAATGTGTATTGTCAGGGATTTAGCTATGCCAAATGAAGCTGCTAATCAGGAGCAAGACTTTCTAATTGATTTATTGAGAGCAACTTATCAAAATCAGGAAGTATATCCAATTCTGCAACATAACTTAAGTAAACTCAACGATGATTTAGCTTTAAAGTTGCGAAAATGGGTAAGCGATCGCTTTGCTAAAGAACCTGCCATTGCTATTAATTTAGCTAGAGTTATTATCAAACTGAGTACCATTATTCAAGAGTTTGAACAAGGGAACATTACTAGTAATTTGGAAATTGCGATCGCAGGTTATGAAACAGTTTTACAAGTGTGTACCCGTGAAGCTTTTCCCAAAGAATGTGATATCGTTCAGCAAGCTTTAGTAACAGCTTATCAGCAACGCCAGTATATTCTCTCCAGAACCATTGGGGAACTTCGGGAGCAGACTGTCCAAACCCAGAGTCAGATTAATACATTAACTGAGCAGTTACAAGAAGAATTACAACAAGCAAAATTACAAGTTAATGACTTAACAACAACAATTACAGAGTTAAAACAGGAAACGAGTAGTTCAAAGTCAGCGCCAGAAATAACGTCTTTAATTGCTGAGTTAAAAGAGTTAAAGCAGCGTCAGATTCGTGTAGAGCAGTTTACTTCCACGGCTCATACTTCACCTAATATTGGGCAGTTCAATACAGCTATTTTTTATAATATTGAAAACTTAACAATGGGTAGAAGCAACCCTAATCTAAATTTTTCTCTGAAACAAATTCAAACAAATCTAGAAAATACTAACTTAGTTAATAAAATTGCTATCCAATATGCTTATGCCGACTGGAGTGATTCTCGATTAAGGCTACTCAAGAATGAAATTCAAGAACTTGGCATCGAAGCAATTCAAATTTTTGATTACAGCCATAAACGGAATGCAGCAGATATGCAACTAGCCATTGATGTTATGGAATTAGCCCAGAGTCGTCCTACGTTGCAAGTTTTCGTTATTGTATCAGGCGATGGTGCATTTGCCGCTTTAGCTAAAAAGCTCCATGAGTATGGAAAAACTGTAATTGGATGTGCTTACGAAGGACAAATTAATCGTATTCTCAAGTCTGTTTGCGATCGCTTTATACCTATACCTGCTCCCCAGGTAAAAATAGAGGATATTCCAACTAATGAAGTAATTAGTGAGAGTTCATTAAATGATGATATTTTAGTAGTAATACCAATTTTTTATAAAGCTGCATAGAATTCGATCCCCCCTAGCCCCCCTTATAAAGGGGGGAACCAGAAAAACATATCAAAGTCCCCCTTTTTAAGGGGGATTTAGGGGGATCTAGATATGTGTAACTTCACATTAAATTGGTATTAGAAAAGACAACTTACGGCATAAGGAGAAAATCAAGAGTCTAGCCTCAATGTCAAAAGGTGTATTTACTAAAAAAGCTATAATAATAAACTGAGGTTTTTATGCTTAGATTTATAATATCACGAAATGAGTTGTTTTTAATCAAAAAAATCTAAATAAATTAACTTAATTACATTTGTGAATTTCTGCGATCGCACAATTAAATGAAATTATGTTCATTAATCATATTGCTCTAGACATGAGCATCCTTGGAAGCGATCGCAGCAAAAAATTCCTGATTATACAAGTCATTAAAACCTAAATCTTTTTCATTACTACAAATGTTTTTAGCTCTCTCAACTAGTCTTGGTATATTTTTATTATTTTAAAAAGAAAATACTTAGAATTATCCGATTAATATGAATATTTATTAAGATTTATTCTCGAATAATCTTAAGATTTTTAATGTACTACGGCAAATCTACCGATTTGGTGTACTATATACTCAGTTGAAAACAGTCTACTTCACAAATACTCAAAAAAAGCAAGTATTTCCCACTACATATTTAAAATTTTGATTACCCAAAACTAACTTACTTATCTGGTTCATCTATGCAATAATGAACAGCTATATGCATTAACTACGGCTTGACTATCGATTTACAGGATTATAAACTATATATTCTCTGAAAAATTTATATTGGCTTAGTGCCAAATCCAGTATTGTTTAAAGCTAATTTACTTAAAAAATAATAATTTCCTTGACAAAATAGAAAATCTCCAACAAAAATATCACTGTTAAATCGACTGAATAACAACGCAGAAATATGAAGTATAACCAACTTGGCAAAAGTGACTTAAAAGTTTCCGAAATTTGTCTGGGCACTATGACTTATGGAAAGCAAAACACCATTGAAGAAGCCCACGAGCAGCTAGATTATGCTATTGCCCAAGGAGTCAACTTTATTGATGCGGCTGAAATGTACCCTGTCCCACCAAGTGGCGAAACTTATGGATTAACTGAAACTTACATTGGGGAATGGTTAAATCGTCAACAAAGAGATCGAGTTATTATAGCTACTAAAATCGCTGGGCCTGGTCGAGGTTTTAAATGGGTGCGTGGTGGAGCTAAAGCAATCGATCGTGATAATATCAAACAAGCTGTAGATGATAGTTTAAAAAGATTACAGACAGACTATATCGATTTGTATCAGATCCACTGGCCAGATCGCTACGTGCCACGATTTGGACAAACAGTGTTCGATCCGACTCAGGTGGGAGAAACGGTTCCCATTGCTGAACAGCTAGCAGTTTTTGACGATGTAATTAGGGCTGGAAAAATTCGCTATATCGGTTTGAGTAACGAAACACCTTGGGGAGTTGCCCAATTTAGTAACGCTGCTAAACAATTAGGATTGCCCAAAGTTGTTTCGATTCAAAATGCTTACAACTTGTTGAATCGAGTATTTGATGGAGCCTTAGCAGAAGCAGTTTATTACGAAGAAATTGGGTTACTAGCTTATAGTCCTTTAGCATTTGGCTTCTTGACTGGCAAATATTTAAATGGCAAACCAGAGAAATCAAGAGTCACTTTGTTTGAAAATTTTGGTCAGCGCTATCTCAAACCAAAAGTAAGTCAAGCCGTAGCAGCTTATGTAGAAATTGCCAAGCGCCATCAACTTAGTCCAGCGCATCTAGCTTTGGCATTTGTGCGGAGTCGTTGGTTTGTGCCTAGCACAATTATTGGTGCTACAACACTCGAACAACTCAAAGAGAATTTAGAAAGTGTAAATGTAGTTCTCAACAAAGATATTTTGGAAGAGTTGGATATAGTTCATGCTCAGTCGCCAAATCCAGCACCATAAACAATTCAAAATTCAAAATTCAAAATTAAAGAACTTCTCCCTCCTGCCTCCTCTTTGCCAATGCCCAATGCCCAATGCCCAATGCCCATTTAATATTTGGGATTTTGGATGAAAATTCAATTCTCAATGGCGATTAACAAGTCCTATTTACCAAGGAACTTAAACATGGCTGAAATCAAAGTATACAGTGCAGTTGTTTGTCCTTATGCTCACCGTACCCGTTTGGTACTGCAAGAGAAGGGCATTGACTTCGATTTGATTGAGATTGATTTGCAGAATAAACCGGAAGGGTTTACCCAAGTTTCCCCTTATGGGAAAGTGCCTGCACTAACTCACGGCGATAACCGAGTTTGGGAGTCAGCGGTAATTAACGAATATCTTGATGAGGTATTTCCTAATCCACCACTGTTACCCAGCAACCCCATTGATAAAGCACAAGCTCGCATTTGGATCGATTTTGCTAACACCAGATTCGTTCCCGCTTTTTCTACCCTCCTGCGGAGTTCAGATCCCGACAAACAAGAAGAAGCGAAACAGGAACTATCTAAACATCTGGAATTCATTGAAAACGAAGGTTTAGCAAAGCTATCTAAAGAAGGCCCTTACTGGTTTGGTGAATCTATTAGTTTGGTAGATTTCACTTACTTCCCTTGGTTTGAGCGTTGGGCTGCACTGAAGCAGTATCGCGGCTTTGGAATACCAGAGCAATTTACCCGTCTACGCCAGTGGAAACATGCTTTGAAAGAGCGTGAATCTGTGAAAGCGATCGCTCACTCTAAGGAATTCTACATCGAGCGATATGCTAAATTTGCTGCGCCTACTCTCGCTGCTGTTTAAAGGTAATTCATAATACCAATTTAATTAATGATTGCAACACATCCTTGGGTAAAGACGCGACGCCAGTCGCTACAACGGGGGGAACCCCCGCAACGCGCTGGCTCATGAATCGCGTCTCTACAAATGGTCTATTGGTATAACTATGTTTCAACTGGGAATTCAAACCCCACTTGAAACATAGAATTAAACTCTTGAAAATTACGAATTACGTTAGCGCAGCGTTAGCGACGCAGGAGCGTCATTACGAATTAAAAATTACGACTTTACCGAAGTGAGCTGCACTTTTGAGGTAATGATAAGCTTCCCGCGCTTCAGTGAAGGGAAAAACTCGATCGATAATTGGTTTTATTTGATGCTGTTGCATCGCCTGATTCATCGCCTCAAACATTTCCCGACTGCCAACATAAATTCCCTGAACTGTTAAACTCTTAAAAAGTATTGGCATGGGGTCAATCTCATTTCCTCTACCTGACAATACGCCAATCAAGCTAATACGTCCCCCAATGCGGACTGCTTGTAGTGATTTTGGCAGAGTACCTGCACCGCCTACCTCAACTACACGATCTACACCTGTGCGATTGGTTAATTGATAAACTTGCTTTTCCCAATCTGGTGTTGTTTTGTAGTTGATTGTCTCGTCAGCACCAAGCTGTTTGGCTCGTGCCAACTTTTCATCGCTGCTAGAAGTAATAATCACTCTAGCACCATGTATCTTGGCAAACTGGAGAGCAAAAATTGAAACTCCTCCAGTACCGAGTAATAAAACACTATCACCTGCACCAATATTGCCTTTTGTTACAAGTGCGTGCCAAGCTGTAACTGCTGCACAGGGTAAAGTTGCGCCTTCAATATAGGATAAGTGGTCAGGTAATATTACTAAACCATCTTGGTGTAATACGACATACTCAGCTAGCATTCCATCAATACCGCCTCCGAGATCGGATTTCATTTTCTCTTTGGTTAAAGAGCCATAAATCCAGTCTTGGAAGAAAATACCAGCGACGCGATCGCCTATTTTCACCCGTGTCACACCTTCCCCCACCGCCACAACTTCTCCCGCACCGTCAGACATGGGAATTAACGGATATTTCTGTCCAGAACCGTAAGCTCCTTCAATCACCAGCAAATCGCGATAATTTAAAGATGTTGCTTTGATTTGAATCAGAACTTGTCCAGCTGCGGGTTTTGCTTGGGGGCGATCGACTAATGCTAAGGCATCAATTCCGGCGTTGCTTTGAATTTCGTAAGCTTTCATAGATGTCCTTCTTCTAGCTACAACTTTGGTATTGTAGCTAGGGTCAAAAAGAATCTACAGACGTAGTAAGTGCTACATCTCTACAAGGGTTCTGCATAACCTGACTTTTCACGTTATGTGGAAAAGTCCACGAAAACCTAACCCCCTAACCCCCTTCCCGACACGGGAATGGGGAAAATTCAAAGTCTCTCTCCTAAAAGGAAGAGAGAAATAGAAGAGAGGTTTTTCAGATACCGTGAAAAGTCAGCTGCATAACGCATATTTAATTTCACGTGAGTTCGACAAGCCCTTTTTTGACCTCTCCCCCAACCCCTCTCCGACACGGAGAGGGGAGCCAAAACCCTAATTTCTCGTTGCTTCTCCCTTTCCCCGTGGGAGAGGTTTATCGAACTCACATTACAGCAGTATTTCATGTATTTGAACCACATCTGTCGTTAGGGCACAGCATTGCTCATTAGTGTCAACTTAACGCCAAATCGCTTGTCCGTCGGGAATTGAAATTCCCGCCTCATCGCTCAAGTCATCTGAAGATGACTAAATATCGCCAAAAATCTCCAGTCTACTGAAGTCGACTTAAGCTAAAAGCCGGAAAATTTATTTTCGAGCGGGAATGTAAGCCAACAGATAAGCTATTTCCATCTGAAGTTGACACATATCGCAATGCTGTGCCCCTACCGCGTGGTCTATTTACCTGAAAATAGCTGTAATTTCACTAGTAGGGTTGCCCTCATCCCCTAACCCCTTCTCCCAATATCGGAGAAGGGGGACTAGAGGCTATAGAGAATCTATGAACTGCTGTACTTTTTCTAGAAGTGGCTGATATTCAATTTGCTCTGCTAACTCTTGGGCATTTTGATAGCACGATCGCGCCATTTTTTTGCGTTTTGTGGTGGCGTAAACGCTTCCCATATTCAGCAAAGTTGAAATTTCTCCAAGATTATCGCCCAGTTCTTGATAAATCCCAATGGCTTGCTTGTAGAACTTCATTGCTTGGCGATGCTCTGCCAGGGTGCTGTAGGTAAAACCAATGTTGTGAAGGGTTGTTGCTTCACCTGCGCGATCGCTAATTGCTCGACGTGTCAAAAGAACCTGATAGTAGAGCAATAGTGCTTGTTTGGGTTTTCCTAAATCATGATAGACAGAAGCAATATTGTTCAAGGTGGTTGCTTCTTGAAGCAGATTTTTCACCGCTCGTTGAATTGGCAGTGCTGCTTGAAAAAATTCTAGCGCTTGCTCAAACTTGCCTAAAACATTGTAGGCAAATCCAATACCATTGAGCGTTGTTGCTTCACCAGAAAAGTCACCTAACAATCGCCGCATTCTCAAAATTTGGTGTTGTAGCAACAGTGCCCGTTTCGGTTCTCCTAAGCGAGTATAAATTAGTGCAACATCATTAAGAGTAGAAACTTCACTTTGAGTATCTTGCGATCGCCTAAAGATTGGCAGTGCTTTATCAAAATATTCCAACGCTTGCGAAAAGCGTCCAAGACGGCTGTAGGTAGAACCCAGATTGCTAAGTGCAGTTGCTTGTGCTGGCGTGTTGCCAATTTCAATAGCAACCGAAAGCGCCTGATGAAAACGCTCTAATGCTCTTTGAGGTTGCCAGCAACTGAGGTGAGCTAAACCGAGGTCGTTTAATGTATAACCTTCTCTGGCTCGGTCTGGAATTGCTCTAGCCAAGTATAAATTTTTGGTTGCAAGATCGAGAGACTCTTGAAATTTCCCCCGTTGGTAGTAGCGGTTTGCTTCGTCACGACGTTGTTCCCATTCTTTGACTTGATTTAAAGGTTGCGTCATCTGACCTCAGTTGCATTCTGCGATAAGTAGGTAGAACATCTCTTGGGAATGAACCCCTCTTAGGTTTCCCAAATTTTAACCCCAATCTTCTATCTTTAGATATAAGACGTAAACAGATAAGTATGCTATTTTTTCATACTGACAGGAATATTTATGAAGCAATTAATACAAATACTGTAGGAGCGCATAGCAGTCATTGGTGTCAACTTCAGCTAAAAGCTTTGTCAAATCTCGTTTCCAGGCTTTGGGCTGGAAATGCACTTCAATTGGGCTGCTGCCGCGAGTTCGGGAGGCTTTGCCTCTAGGACAGCATTCCCAGTCTGAGCAGGGGAACGAGGCAACGAGACAATATCTAAAAGCTTTGGGTTTGTTCTGTTAACAAACACCTCATAACTTCTGCATCGTTGTAGAGGCGAAATAGGTAATCAATGTCGTCTAGAGATAAATGCCTTAGCTGCAACCGCACAGTTTCTATCTCAAGCACAATTACCTTATGTAAAGGAAATCATCCAAATCTTGAGGAATATTGGGTCTTAGTAGTAGTCTTGCAGTTTCTATCTCAGGCATGGTATCAGAGTAGAAAAATAAACGCTACTTTAAACAAGCGTGTTTTTTTCCAAACATTAATATAATGCTCTTACTATGAGCATCTACCAATCTCTGAAAAAATCTTATACACCAGATCGTCGGCGTGAAAATGACTGGCGGTTATTTTTGCGTTTGGTGCCTTATGCCCGCCGTAACGGACGGCTACTGGCGCTGTCGATGTGCCTACTCGTACCGCTCGCACTAGCTAATGCCGTACAACCTTTCTTGATTGGGCAAGTAATCTCTCTGATTCGTAATGAACCCAGCACTTACGAACTTTTCCGGAATCGTCCCTTCTCGCAAGGGCTGAATATCCTAGAGGGATTATTGGTAATTGCGATCGCCATCCAATTGCTGTTGACAGGTTTTCAAGGTTATATAGTCCAAAAGCTAGGGCAACAAATCACCGCCGCAATTCGCCAAGACTTATTTCAGCATGTAACATCTCTAGCAGTGCGCTTTTTTGACCGCACACCCGTAGGTAAATTAATTACCAGAATCACCAGCGATGTGGAAGTGTTAGGCGATGTCTTTTCGACTGGAGCAGTCGGCATCATATCCGATTTGTTTTTAATGCTGGTGACTTTGAGTTTAATGTTTTCCATCCAGTGGCAACTTTCTTGCTTGCTAGTATTGATGCTGTTACCAACTAGCTGGGTAATTGTTTACATTCAAAGACAGTACCGCAAAGCTAATTACAAAGGGCGAGAAGAACTTTCGATCCTGAATTCACAGCTACAAGAAAATGTGCTTGGTATTAACGTCGTGCAGTTGTTCCGTAGAGAAAAATTTAATGCCGAATTGTTTCGGGCGACAAACAGCAACTACACCCAGCAAATGGATAAAACCATCTTTTATGATTCATTTGTTTCAGCAACCTTAGAATGGATTGGACTGATTGCGATCGCCAGTGTTTTGTGCGTGGGTGGATGGTTGCTGTTGGGAAAAAACTTGACTTTTGGGACTTTATCGACATTTGTATTGTATGCCCAGCGATTATTTGACCCTTTAAGGGCTTTTGCGGAAAAATTTACAGTAATTCAAGCTGGTTTCACTGCCATTGAACGCGTAGGCGATATATTAGATGAACCAATAGAAATTCGCGATCGCGCCAATGTCCGCTTCTCAATATTTGATGCCAAATTTGGCTACATAGATGAGATCGTAGCTAATCTAGAATCCCCAGACCTCACTTCCCCGCCAGAACTGGGAGAGATTCGCTTCGAGCGTGTCTGGTTTGCTTATAAAAATGATGATTACGTAATTAAAGACTTAGATTTTACCATTCATCCTGGTGAAAAAGTGGCATTAGTCGGCCCTACAGGTGCTGGTAAAACTTCGATTATCCGTCTTTTGTGCCGCCTTTACGAACCCACCCAAGGACGCATTCTCATAGATGGGGTAGATATTCGGGAAGTACCCCAAGCAGAACTGCGGCGTTACATGGCAGTAATTTTACAAGAAGGTTTTTTGTTTGCAGGCGATGTTAAAAGCAACATCTCTTTAGGAGATGGCTACACCATTGAGCAGATTCAACAAGCAGCCGAAGAAACCAACATTGCCCAGTTTATAGAAGAATTACCCCAAGGTTATGATACTCAACTTCGAGAACGGGGCACAAATATTTCTAGTGGTCAAAAGCAACTTTTAGCCTTTGCGCGGGCTGCCATTCGCAATCCCCAAATTTTGGTACTAGATGAGGCTACCGCTAGTTTGGATGTTGGTACAGAAGCTTCAGTTCAAGAGGCATTAAACCAGCTTTTGCATAGACGTACTGCGATTATTATCGCTCACCGCTTGTCTACGATTCGCAACGTAGACCGGATTTTTGTTCTCAAGCGTGGCGAATTAATCGAACAGGGAAGTCACGAGCAACTACTGCAACAAGGAGGGCTTTATGCCACTTTACATAACTTGCAGATGTTAGGAAGTTAGACGATAGATAGTCAAAAACTCACATTTACTAGAAAAATGACTTAATTTTGCGGAATATGTCACAGAGTTTGTGTTGACAATAAAGAAAAGCCTTGTTGTGACGTAGCTAATGAAACTGGATTTACAAAAGTTTTATCAGGCTTGCAACCCTAGCAAGACCTTGGCTGTCGAAAATGCTGAGGATCGAAAGTACTATATTGATTTTTCCTCAGTGCGCGGTGGCAGGATTATTGAGGAGTTGAGGGAGAATATTACATTTTTCTCACCTGAAGGGACTACCTGCGAATTATTTACAGGCCACATCGGCTGCGGCAAATCTACAGAATTGCTCAGACTCAAAGCAGAGTTAGAGCAATCAGACTTCCATGTGGTGTATTTTGAGTCCAGTCAAGACATGGAAATGGGTGATGTCGATATCAGTGATATTTTATTGAGCGTAGCTCGCCGAGTTAGTGAAAGTCTCGATAGCTTAGAAAAACTGGAAATTCCTGAACCCCAAGGTCTGAAGAAAATACTTCAAGGAGCCGCTAAACTGTTGATGACAGAAGTTGAAGTTTCTGCCGAAGCATCGCTTCCTGGCATTGGTAAAGTTTCTGCGAGTACTGAAGGCAAGTTTGCCGCCGAAGCGAAAATTCCAGGTATTGGAGAGCTGAAAGCCAATGAGAAAGAAGGAGTATCAGTGGTGGCGCTAGGCATTGGCAAAATTACAGCCAAAACCAAAAATAGCCCTGAACTTCGCAATAAGTTAAGAGAATACTTAGGGCCGCGTACAAAAGGCATTATAGATGTAATTAATGACGAACTACTCGAACCTGCCATAGTTAAACTGAAGCAACACGGCAAAAAAGGACTAGTGGTAATTGTCGATAATCTCGATCGCGTTGAGACTGCTAACAAGTCTTGGGGACGACCTCAGCCGGAATATTTATTTGTAGATCGGGGAGAACAATTAACTCAACTCAAGTGCCACGTAGTTTACACCATGCCTTTAGAGTTGATGTTTTCCAATGACTTGAGCAGGTTAACACAGCGATTTATGGTCTATCCAAAAGTGTTACCGATGGTGCCAGTGCAATTACGCGATGGCAGTGAATGCGCTGAAGGTATGGCACTATTGGCACAGATGATCCTAGCAAGAGCTTATCCCGATCATCAGCCAGAGGAGCGCCTCGGCTGGATTACAGAGATTTTTGATACTCCAGAAACATTAGAAAGACTCTGCCGCATTAGTGGCGGTCATGTCCGCGAATTACTTAGACTGCTCAACGATTGGATGAAAAAGGAAAGAAAACTACCTTTATCGCGTACGGGGTTAGAAACTGTAATTAGAGCCTACTGCAATCAAATGACCTTAGCAATCACAGATGATGAGTGGAATTTGTTGCGCCAAGTGCAACAGCGGAAATGGGTAAGCGGCGATGATGGATACCGAGTTTTGGTACACAGTCGGTTCGTCTATGAGTACCGAGACACTCAGGGGTCTTGGTTTGAAATTAATCCGATTTTGGCAGAAGCACCAGGGTTGCAGCTTTAAGTTAAGAGTTAAAAGTTAAGAGTTAGAAGTTAGGAGTGAGGAGTTAAGAGTTATTATTCTCCTCCTGCTTCCACTATCCCCATCTATAAGCGAGGTCTAGTCATGAGCGATCCACAGCCACTCGCAATCAACAACGAAAATTCTTTACAAGAATTAGCATGGGCGATCGCTACTTCTCAAGAAGAATTTTCCTTGATTTTGGCACTCTGTAATGGAGCTAGTTTGCGAAGGCGTTTGGTGCAAAGTCTGCAAGCATCGAGCGATTTGAAAATTCGGGAGATAGTTTTGGATAAATCGATTAAAACATTTTTCCAGACTATCCAAAATTTACTCGGTTCTGAGCATCCCCAAGCGCTGGTAATATCTGGTTTAGAATCTGTCAGCAAGCTAGAACAAGTGCTGAGTGGTGCTAATCAGGTTAGGGAGGAGTTTAGAAAAAACTTTCACTTCCCCTTGGTGTTGTGGGTAACGGATGACGTGCTGCACAAACTCATGCGATTAGCACCAGATTTACACAGTTGGAGTACTATCGTTGAATTTGCGATCGCCACTGATGATTTAATTGATTTTATCCAGCAAACTGCTGATGAAGTCTTTGAAAAAGTTTTAGCGGCTGGTGCAGGCAGATATCTCGATAGTACGGCGCTGAATTTACAAGTTGGCTCTCCACGCCGAGTTGAGTTGGAGTCAGCATGGCATGATTTACAAAATCGTCGTTTGAGTTTGAATCCAGAACTGGAAGCGAGTTTAGAATTTATGCTAGGTCGGGCGAATTCTAGTTCACTGGAATTGTCAGGGCAATATTACGAGCGTAGTTTAGCTCTTTTTGTCAACGATTCTCCATCACCCCGCTTCCTAGAACGACGCGCCTGTTTACTCTACTCTCTAGGACTTTGGTGGCGTACCTATGCAGTGTTACATCACCCCGAACGCGATCATGCTGTTGGTTTTGCTAAAGATTATTTTCAGGAATGTATTGAGGTATTTGAGCAAGCTAATCGCCAAGATTTGGTAGCAAAATTTATCAACGCTTTGGGTTCTGTACTGCAAGATTTGCAACAGTGGAAAGAGTTAGAGGCTGTTGCTAACAAAGCAATTGTGTTACATCAAACCTATCCTAATCAGTTTAAACTAGCGAGAGCTTATAGCTTTCTGGCTGAGGTGCTAATTGCTAAATTCGCTTGGAACGAGGCAAAGCAAACAGCCGAACAAGCGCTTTCTCTGCTAGATAGCGTGCAAATAAATACATCTGCGCCCGTCTCAGAGGAGATGAAAGCAGATTTAGATTGGGAAAGGTCGTATCATCAGGGTTGGTATTTGTTTGCGTTAGCGCGATCGCAATCTGCACTTAATCAACCAGAAGCAGCACTGCAAACCTTAGAAACTGCCAGAACAGAAACCAAAGCACAATACGATCCAGAACTTTACATTCAGATTTTGGCAGAGTTACGAGCAAACTACTTTAAAAAAGGTGAATATGGAACTGCATTTCATCTTAAACAAGAACAGCGATCGCTTGAACAGCAATATGGTTTCCGTGCTTTCATTGGTGCAGGTAGGTTACAAGCACAACAAATAGTAAATAACCCGGCTTTAGCATCCGTTGAACAACAAGAAACAGTAGCCACAGAAATCGCTGCTTCTGGAAGACAGCAAGATATTAATCGCCTCATTGAGCGCATGGGTCAACATGACCGCAAACTAACAATTATTCATGGGCAATCAGGTGTTGGTAAAAGTTCAATTTTACAGGCTGGATTAATCCCTGCATTGAAACAGAGATCCATTGGTGTTCGTGATGTTTTGCCTGTTTTACAACAAGTTTATCCAGATTGGATTATCGAATTAGGCAATCGTTTACGAGATGCTATTTCTGATTTACCACGCATTCCTTATGAAGGCAGAAGCTATGAATACTCTCCTCCCTTAAGAGAAGACACAGCAGGGGAAAAGTCTATCCTCAATCAATTAGAAAAGCATGATGATTATAACCTGCTGACAGTTTTAATCTTCGATCAATTTGAAGAATTTTTCTTCATTTATAATGATCCAAGCAATAGACGAAAATTTTACGAATTTTTACGTGACTGTCTAGATATACCTTATATAAAGGTTATTTTGTCTTTACGCGAAGATTATTTACATTATTTATTAGAATGTAATAATCGACTGGCAAACTTTGATGTTATTAGTAACAATATTTTAGATAAAGATATTCTCTATCATTTGGATAACTTTTCACTAGAAGATGCTAAATTAATTATTCAAAACTTAACTCAAAAAAGCCAGGTAGTTTTAGAACCATCATTAATTGATGAATTGGTCAAAGATTTAGCTAGAGACTTAGGTGAGGTACGCCCCATTGAATTGCAAGTAGTAGGAGCGCAATTACAAACAGAAAAAATAACGAAGCTAGAACAGTATCAGCAACATGGTCCTAAAGAAAACTTTGTTGGGCGATTCTTAAAAGAAATTGTCCAAGACTGCGGTTCTGATAATGAACAGATAGCCAAACTAGTTTTATATTTACTCACAGATGAAAATAATACCCGCCCTTTAAAAACTCGTGCTGATTTGGAATTAGAGTTAGATGTAAAAACTGAAAAACTCGACTTAGTTTTAGAAATTTTAGTAAAATCGGGGTTAGTGCTAAGAGTGCCAGCATCACCTGCTGACCGCTATCAACTAGTACATGATTATTTAGTACCATTTGTACGCCAGCAACAATCAGCCAGATTAATTGCTGAGTTGGAAAAAGAGAGAGAACAACGAAAGTTAACAGAAGCAAAGCTGAATGAAGTTCTTAAGCAGCAACTACTAGAAACACGTCGCGGATTGCTTTGGAAAGTATCACTAGGAACAATAGCTGGAGCATTAACAATATTCTTACCTGTGGTGTTGATAAGTCAAAATAATAGCCAACTCATATCTACAAGTACAGAAGCAAAAGGGCTACTAAAATCGAATCAAGATTTAGAGGCGTTGGTCAAAAGTATAAAAGCAGGTAAACGACTGCAACAGTGGTGGTCAGTTGGAGTAAAACTCGAAACTGAAATGCAGGTAAAGACTGCATTACAAGATGCAGTTTATACCATAAATGAGCGTAACAGTTTAGAAGGACATAGTGATACTGTCACGAGCGTTAGTTTTAGTCCTGACGGTAAGATGGTAGCTTCTGGCAGTGCAGATGGCATGGTGATAATTTGGAATCGCAATGGTAGAAAAATCAAAGATTTTAAAGCCCACGAAAAGAAGATTACTAGGCTTTGCTTCAGTCCCAACAGTCAAAACATACTTACTGCAAGTGAAGATAAAACTTTTAAATTGTGGAGGTTAGAAAATAAAGAAATTACCACTTTCAAAGGACATGAAGACGAGATTACTAGTTTTAGCTTCAGCCCTGATGGTCAGAAAGTGATTTCTGGAAGTAAGGACAAAACTTTAAGACTCTGGAATTTGGATGGCCAAGAAATCAAAGTTTTCAGAGGACATAAGCAGAGCATTAGCAGTGTCAGCTTCAGCCCTGATGAGAAGATAATTGCTTCTGCTAGCGAAGAAGATAAGATGATCAAATTATGGAGTATGGATGGTAAAGCATTCAAAACGTTGAATCGTGCAGGTGATAGGGTCAGTTTTAGCCCCGATGGTCAAACTATTGTTATACAAAATAGCGATAGTATTATATTAAGGCGTCTTGACGGCTTTTTTCTTAAGTCGTTTGTTTTTTCTGCTAATAGCAAAAGTCTAGTTTTTAGCCGTGATGGTCAGACTATTTACAGGGCTGACTTCTCCGAGCAAACTCCAAGCGCATCAATTTTCAAAATTGGGACTGAAAACACAGTTAACTTTAATTTTCAAGGACATAGAAATACAGTCACTAGTGTTAGCTTCAGCCCTGATGGTAAGATGCTCGCTTCTGGAAGTGAGGACAAAACTGTAAAACTCTGGAATCTGGAAAGTAGAAATTTCCAAACTTCTAGTATAACTGAGTCGAATGAGGAGAAGGAGGTGAATAAAGTTAGTTTCAGTCCCAATGGTCAGATAGTTGCCTCTATTAACAGTAAAGAAGTAAAACTTTGGCAACGTGATGGCATTCTAAAGACAACCTTACCAGAAAGTAATTCAAAAATAATTTTTAGTACCGATACCCATAAATTGGTTTCTGCCAGTCAGGTTAATACATTGCAATTCTGGCAGCAAAATGGTACTTTTCTCAAAAATTACCAGGGTAAATTTCTTGATGGCAGTTTCAGCCCTGATAAACGAACAATTGCTTTAGTAAAAAATGATAATACTGTAGAACTTTCCTCAATTGATGACAAGCTAATTAAAATTATCCAAGGTCACAAAGATAGGGTATACCAGATTAGCTTCAGTCCAAATGGAAAAACTCTTGCCACAGCTAGTGAAGATAAAACTATCAAACTCTGGCGTCGCAATGGAACATTTATTGCTAGCATTAATGGACTAAATAAAATATCTAAGATGAACTTCAGCCCAGATGGAGAAACTCTTGTCACAGCTAGCGAAGATAAAACTATTAAACTCTGGCGACGGGATGGAACACTTATTATCAGCTTTAATGGTGATATCCAAAATATCGGTTTCAGTCGTAATAACAAAACGTTGGCTATTTTGGACAGCGATAACACTGTAAAATTTCTGAATAGGGACGGTAAATTAATTAAAATTCTGAAATCTGATCGGGAAATGACAGTAGATTTTAGTTCCAATGGAGAGATAATAGCTATTAGCAATCAAGTCCAAAATGAGACTGAGAAGACACCAGAATTATGGCGCATGGATGGCACATTCCTGGGAAATATTCAGAATCAAGAGAAAAACTCAAATATTAACGTATTGGGTTTCATCTCTGATGGTAAAATAATAGTCGCCGCAACGATTAGAAATCGTTTTTTGCTCCCTTTTTACGTCCTTATTTTTTGTAGACAAGATGGATCTGTTATCTCAACTATTGAGAAAAACGTAAAAAGTTTTAGCGCTGATTACCAAACTTTGGCTACCATTGAAGGCAATGATAAGGTAAAGCTTTGGAAGCGTGATGGTACACCAATTAGAACTATTCAAGTCAAAAGTCAGAAGGCAAATTTAAGTGATGATTCATCAAATCTCAAGTTCAGCCCAGATGGGAAAATTTTAATTATCACAATAAGTTTTGGAATTGTAGAACTGTGGAGGACTGACGGTACTTTCCTCAAAACTTTTGAGTGTCTTCCAGATAAAAATATTGATCAGTTTGATGATGACAATTTCTGCAACAACCAATACCTTTTGAATTTTAGTTCAGATAATCAAACCTTAGCTATCCGCACTAAAAAGAATGAAGTGCAATTCTGGGGAATTAATGACAACGCTAAGACAAAAGTAAAATTGTTAAAAACTATCAAGGGACAAAGTAATCGCGTTGAAAGCATAGAGCCTATCCCTAATAGCAATAAAATAGCAATTTTTGGGAATGA
The DNA here is from genome assembly GCF_034531215.2 of Nostoc sp. ChiSLP03a. Classification (NCBI taxonomy): domain Bacteria; kingdom Bacillati; phylum Cyanobacteriota; class Cyanophyceae; order Nostocales; family Nostocaceae; genus Nostoc; species Nostoc sp. ChiSLP03a. The sequence continues at coordinate 1,021 of NZ_JAVRBQ020000056.1, read as the reverse complement.
TGACGTAGTAGAACTCTGGCAGTTTCCTGAACAATCAGGCAAGGAAGCTCAACTATTAAAGACTTTACTAGGGCATAAAAATTGGATCAACAGTTTGAGTATTAGCCCCAAGAGTGGGATGATTGCTTCAGCAAGCGACGATAAGACTGTGAAACTTTGGCGGCGTGATGGTACTCTGGTCTACACTTTCACTGGACATAAAAACAAGGTCAATAGTGTCAGTTTTAGCCCAGATGGTGAGCTAATTGCCTCAGCGAGTGATGATAAAACCGTTAAAGTCTGGCAACCCGATGGCAAAGTAATTAAATCTTTTGAAGAGCATGGTAACAAGGTAACAAGTGTAAGTTTCAGCCCCGATGGTAAAATCATTGCCTCTGCCAGTCAAGACAACACCATAAAACTTTGGAGTCTAGATAGCAAAAATAGTAAAAGTTCAGCTACTTTAAATGGTGATGAACCTATTACCAAAGTCAGTTTCAGCCCAGATGGCAAGATGATTGCTTCAGCTGGTGTGACAAAAGTGAAACTCTGGAGCATTAATGGTACTTTACTGACAACTTATACCAATTTTTTATAAAGCTGCATAGAATTCGATCCCCCCTAACCCCCCTTTTTAAGGGGGGAACCGGAAAAACATCTATCAAAGTCCCCCTTTTCATGGGGGATTTAGGGGGATCAAGATATGTGCAACTTCACATTAAATTGGTATTAGATAATTCTATATAATTGAAAGCCGCCATAGCTATTTTTACAAGATTAAAAATCTTAATTTTAATCATCAAGATAGGTTAAGACAAGAGACAGTGATTTATCGCATCTTTAGCTATCTATAATTTTCATCAAAAAATTTTAACCGAACCGGATTGAGATAGATTCTCGTTCTTATACCAATTTTTTATAAAGCTGCATAGAATTCGATCCCCCCTAGCCCTCCTTATAAAGGGGGGAACCAGAAAAACATATCAAAGTCCCCCAATTTATCGGGGGATTTAGGGGGATCTAGATATGTGTAACTTCACAT
>NZ_JAVRBQ020000055.1:0-44370 GCF_034531215.2 Nostoc sp. ChiSLP03a | reverse complement strand
CAATAGGTCATCAGTGATAGCATAAATTGTAATTATTTCGTTTAACATTACCCCTCCTAATTTTTCCTCTGGAGGGGATTTTATTGCTTATGCAATGCCACCTGAACACCTGCAAGCATAACTAGCAACTTGGGTTAGTAAGCACTTCAGTGTTTAAAAATCCAGGACTAAAGTCCTTACTACGAACTTTTTTACCTCTCAGAACTAATGCAATAGCGTAAGTCCTGACTATTTTCTTTTCAAACAATCGTTAACAATCCTTCTTTGAGCAGACGGCGTACCAACACGATCTTGCTATTATCGCTGGCAAAATCGGGCAGCGATTTGATGGGAAATGCAGCTTCCGACTCAGCAATGAAGCGGAAGGCTGGCTCAACGTATGCTGGTGCTTCAACTCTGTTTTGGGGAAATTGAATCATCACAACATCCCCTTTTCTGACGGTTGTGCAAATCATTCCTTGGCGTTTGACAACATGGGTATCCAAGTCAATCTGTTGCAACTCGTCCAATTTACTGAAATGGCTATCTGCAAGTGGGGACAGTGAGCCAATGAACTTAATAGTTAGTCGTTCAACTGCATCATCAATATCAACGCTACTAGCGAAGGTTTTGAGTAAATCTTTCAATTGATTTTTGGTCTGCGTCCTGGCATCATCGTCACGCACAAAGCTAACGGGAACTGCTTTGCGAAATTCAACATTTTCCTGCACAATCGATGTCAGAGCTTCCTGAATCAGGTCAACCCAGCGATAAACAGGGATACCGACGGTGATATGAAGTGAGGAAGTATCCAACGTCTTGGCTTCATGTACAAAACCACGCGGGATATATAACATATCACCTGGCTTGAGTTCAACTTCATGATTAGGAGCCTTGAGTTGCTCCCGTAATACTTCTTGTGGTAATCGCCGAGCATCTTCTAGCATTGGCAAATCCCAGTAGGAATCATAGGTGCGCCAGAGTTTAGTTCCCGAAAGCTGAAGAACGAAAACATCGTGTGTATCAAAGTGGGGAGGAAATCCTTGAGCAGTTTTAGGGGTTAGGTAAAGATTGACATTCGCGGGATGATTGAGATATTGTTCCAGATTTCTGCAAAGTGTGGCGATCGCTTCCCAATGCTGTTGTAGATGAAAGATACACAAGGTATTGCCTTGATTATAGGCATCATAAAATTGATAAATACTAGGTGATGCATTGGGATTTATAGAGCCTTTCCCCCCTAATTTATTCGCTTGATTGGACAAATCATCTGCCACTTTCGATACATTAAAGTCAGAATAGCGAATGCCACTAAAGCGAATGAGCGAGTCAACATCGTTCATGGAAAACAGACCTGAATAGTAATCTGTTTCTTTTCGTGAAACAACAAGGCACTGCCGCTCCCAGTATTCTTTAAAGAAGGTCACGGTATCGATAGGCTGAATTAATTTCTCAAAATCAAAGTTAGTGCTAAACATTTTTGGAGTTCCCTCGAAAACGGATAAAAATTTCTTTAATTTTGAATTTTGAATTTTGAATTTTGAATTCAATTCTGCCTTATACTTAGTTCTTTCACAAATTCTTCTGGTTCGCTAAAATCTAGCCAAAAAGCTACTTGGGTAATGTTACATGCCTGGGGAAAGGCATTTAACTGACACCAGTTTCTCAGATCGGTTTCCCTGTTTTGTGCTTGTTCAGCCAGATGAACTCTTTTACTTAAAATTGGATAAAACCCAGACAGCCTTAAGGCATCGGGAAGAAAGCACTCAGTGACTGAAAAATAATTGCTCATGCCTCGCCCCCACCATCGGGGTACATTGACAAATCCCTCTAGCCGCGCGATCGCTTCCATCATCTGAGAAAATTCCCCTGGAGTGAAGGAATTGCTCGATAACCAAGCCGGAAATTCAGCCTCGTTAGTAACTCCCTTTTCTTGGAAAAAATGTTGCGTAATTTTTTGAGTAATGCTGCTTCTCAAACTCGCTTTTGATTGGCTGTTTGTCTGTTCGGTTAAAGCCCAGAGAATAGCAACCTGACGATACAATCTACGTTCACAACTCGCTAACGCAGTTACAATATCTGCATCTGCGTTAGTTGTCTCTTGCTCAAGTGAGGAGATATCCTTACCAACAATTATCAAGACAAATTGATGCAATTGCTCAACTTTTTTGGCAAAGGTATCGTCTGCACTATGAAGTTTCAGCAATGCTTGAATCCGACCCAAACGTTCAACTAAGACTGGTATTGCTGAGGCATCCACGTCTAACTCTAGTTCATTAGCATCAGAACTGTAAACGTCAGTTAAATCAGCCACGGAGGGTTGCAAGTTCTGTTGTTGGGCTACAGCATCACACCAACGAATTAACCCAGCGAGATTACGCAATTGAATGTAAACCCTGCCGAGAAATCGGGCTTCTTGGCTTAATTTTTCAGTCAGAGGCAACCAGGAATATGCTGTCCGTAAGGGACGAATAGCAACTCTAGCTTGAAGTTCCTCTATGAAAATGGACTTGTTGAGTTGAAACTTTACTTGTTGATTAGCAGTAGTACCACCACTTTCTCCAACCATAGCGGCCAGATGTTTCAGCAGTTCAATGGCATCTGACTGTTTTTGATCCACATAGCCACCATTTTGCACAAATTCCAAAAACTGGGCTAGAATCTGGCGATCGCCTCCCTGTAACTCTGCATCAGCCACTGCTTGGCTCAAATGTCGTTGAGTGAAGAACTGCCGTTTTGCACAACTGATAATTAAACTAGCGATCGCTGGCTCAATAATGTCTTTGTCTACCGCCAGCTGAACTGTAGCGCGGATGTTTACTAAGGCATCAGTTAAGGGTTGGTATTGGAATTGAGGGCTACTATGCAAAATTGCCACTTCATCATCCCCGATGTACTGTCTTTCTCGGTAGGCTGCAAAAATAGCTCCAAATCCCTCCATGCCAAAGGCTTCCAGTTCAGCGGCTCGAAGCGCACCCATGCTACTTGCCCCAAATACTCGCACTCCTGCTTCTAATGCCCAGAGAATCTCCTTATGCCAAACTGAAGCGCTGCGGTCAAAAAAACCATCAATAATGGCAATTACACGCGGCTGTAACCGCAGATAGGCAAGAATATCACCACAACGAACAGGATCGAGGTAACGCGCTGGTAAAATTTGACTGGCTTGGGTAACAGCTAGGGTGGGGCCAAGAAAAATGAGAATTTGACTAGGTTCCAAAGAATTCGAGTGCATATTGAATTTTACAAAGACGAAGGGAGATGCATACCCGGTACAATCACATGCACCACTGGAATCCCATACTCTGGTCGCGTATGATTGACAAAGACAGCTTGCTTAAATCCCTGATTACTCAAACAATCGAGAATTTGTTGAATTTCTTCTGCAAACGTTGGGGTAAAGGCTAGCTCAGGCTGAGTTTCAAAATCAATCAGGGTAGCGATCGGTCTTTTGCTGCTAGACTTCATCGCTGGGCTACCTGGCATCCTGATGCGTCCAAGGGCATAACTATCTGGATGAATGTCATCTCGGCTACCCGCAATCACCGTTACTCGTGATTGAGCCGCTTCAGTAATCGCCCGTGCTAAAGCAATTTCTTTGGAACTGTGGCATCCCCACCCTGCTGCTGTCGGTCGTCCATGCCAGTTTTCCCGATCGCTAATCAAGCATTTATAGGTAGGTATTCCTATAGTCGAGGTTAAATCAGTAATTACGGCTGTTGCCCCGGCAAGTTCAACTTGATAGAGTAAAGATTGCAAAAGCGGAGACTGGATGGTTTGACTATCAACCAAACAGTTAATCCGTTCCTCCAGAGGTAAGCGCCACCAACGCCACTCAGCCTCGCGCTCAATGACTTCAAACAATCCATGAGCGATCGCTTCTAGTAAATGGTTTCCTGATGCTAGTCCATTGCTAGAAGTACTGAACAGATTGGTATCGCGTTTTTCAGTTGTGGTGTCTAAATCAAGATACGCCTGTGGTACGTAAACAGGTTCGCCCGTAAATAAATCGGTTCCACAAATCCAATCTAGCGGTATAGCAGGATGATAAAACTGCGATCGCTTTCCTGGCTCTAAAACGCTAGGATCGATTGCCTGGTCATGTCGGCAGATTTCCTCATAAGAAGCAACTATCTCTGGTTGGGGGAGGTTTTCTGCATGATAAGACTCCACAGATTCCATCACTGCCGAGATCATCGCCAGCAAAAGTGAAATTCCCTTGCCTTGAGAACCAGAAAAAGCTTTTCCGTTAGGACGAATCGCTTGAGCAACAGGAATACCAATGCAGTCAAGACCAGTAATGTCTGCAACCCGCGTGATGCCAAAAGCACCCAGAAATTCTTGTAGCTTCTCCCAAGTAGAATTAGGTTCTTCTGTCCGAAACGTGCCATTAAGATTCAGCTTAGGAGCATTCAGATTTTGCCACATTCGCTTGTTTCTTTCCCAACCATTGCTGAGAGTACTAATAAATACTCAATTTTCAACGCATTTAAGTGTTTACCAATGTGTTCTATTAAACACGCGACACATGAACTTATATTAGCGCCTTTGAAAATTGCGATATCACAATCATTAAAATAAGGGACTTCCAGAAAATAAATTATCCCATTTCACGTTCATCAAAACGACTTTCTCTCTCCCTGCTCCCCTGCCCTCAAAGCGATGGAATATTTTTTTAATTGGAAGTCTCTAAAAGGTTAGCGTTGCAATTTAGCAACGCCTTCCCTTCACAGATACCGCAAGCTTTAAATCAAGGCTACCAGCAACACATAACTGTCTCTTTAACTGTGGATGAAGCCAGTCCACCAGCTACACTTTCTAACTCATCTTCTGACAATTCTCGGTTAGCTGGTCTTGCTTTAATACCGTTAACGCTATCAATAGACCGGATATTCACAGATGGAGAAGTAGTTGACAAACCTAAAACTTTTCTTTCAGCAGAAACCATCACGGCTTTCACATCATCAGCGTTAAAATCAAAACCGTTTGTCTGGCCTTGTTCAACAGCGATTCTTGCAAATTCACCTGCTTCAGTAGCATCCAACGCTTCACGCAGCGGCGAATTGTCTGGTTGGGCTAAAAAATTTTCATAGTATTCGACAAAGCTTTGCTGAGACATTTTGAACTCTCCTTAAGATAAGATACTTAGCCTTTACCTTGAATAGATAACTAAATCTGAAGCCAGGTGATTAACTTCAACGGTATTGTTCCCCAATCGCTAGGCAACAAAACAGATCAATCACCAAATTTTAGTATTGTTCAATACAATAATTGCTTGAAATATGCTCTAGTGTCCAGATCGTTTTGGTGAAATTTTGTAACTAATATCACATTATTTTTGTACAATAAAATACAAAAATTAATGTTAAAATTGACAATTTAGTGCTGCTTGAATAATGTTTCACAATTGTCATCTAAAAATCTTTAACCTTCTGCATTCTTTCCTTCAAGGGTTCGGATTATCCCTTCAATTAGCCTTCCTGAACGATGCGAATCAAACCCGTGGCGGTGAAAATTGAACATAGCTACTGCGGCCAATATGTCAACTAGATCCTGAGTCAATTGACCAAGATGCTGGAGATTAAGTAATTCCTTTGCAAGTATGTCGTTAGCTGTGGCATATTTTTGCAATATCTCTGCTTCTTTTAAGTCATACAAAGTTTCGAGAGAAAGTAGTTCAATTGTTGGAATTGTGCCTTCAGGAGGTGTGGAAATTAAAGCCGATAAACTATGCCAGGTTGCGAGAATAGCTACCGGATCTGACAGAGTACGGGTAAAGAGATCGTGCAACACAGTTGGCACAAGTAAGTCTTTGGAGATAACACCAAGGTTATGTCGATCGAGATAGTCAAGCATGAGCCACAATGAAGTGTCTGCGTCGAAGTGCTGATGAACCAACTTCATGGCTTCTAGTCCGCCAAATCGATCAGTTTCAGGCTCGTAGTCACTAAAGAAAAATAAATTAATCAAATTCTCACGCCGAAGTGCATACATGAGATCGGAGATATCAGCGATTGCTTGTTGCCGATCCACTGTTGTAAAAAAACGCACCCGAACATCTGGCGGTTTTCTCATAAAGAAGAAACAGCGCAACAAATCATTACTTTGCCAGTAAGTAACTAACGGTTCGAGTCGGGCAAACAGCGCACGGGCACTTGATAGTGCATTCCCCTGATGCCTGACGAGTCCCACGTTAAGTTGCACCCAATCCCCATTTTCCCAGTCCTGACTACTAGCTTGTGTAATTGAAGTTGATTCGTCGGTCATGAAATATCTTTTACCACAGTTCAACGGGTCACATCCAGGATTCCCCAACTTCAGCTAAAGCTTGAAGGTGAGTAATGGGTTTTCCGGGACTGGGTACTGGGTACTGAGAAAGAGTCTTTTTTCCAATTTAGTTGGGGTTTGAATCCCCATCAAAATTGTCCCAGTCCCCAATCCCCAATCCCCAATCCCCAGTCCCCAGTGATGTTAAATCAAGAAAAGAAAGGTTGACAATAGAAGCTGGCCTAAAGCAGCATTACGGCATATTTAGCAATCAAAAAACGTGGTTATCGACAACATCGACCGTATCGAAGCACCTCCAGCAGATATCTTTTACCGAGAGTATATTCTGCCCCAGCGTCCAGCGATTATCACCAATCTCTTTGAAAATTCACCACTGCGTCCAATGGATAGCCTTGAAAAGATAAAAACAGGGCTAACTGACATCCCAGTTGAAATCTGTCCAAATTACATCGCCAATCTGCTAAATTCGGCATCAGCTGATTTTCCCCGAATGATGAATTTAGGTGCATATCTTGACTTCTTACAAGCACAACCCACAACTCTTGATATCTGTGTTGAGTATCCTACGCCCCAAAAGTTACTTCAGTTATTGCCCTTGAATTCATACCAACATTTAAACGATCAAAGCGACTTATACTCCAATATGTTTGTCGCTGCCAGCAATAATTATGCTCATTTGCACTATGATGCCGATCAACGTAATGTTTTGTTGTTTCAAGTTTTTGGCACAAAGCGATTTGTATTGATTCATCCGCGTGAAACTCAAAAGCTAGATGCGATCGATCGGCTTAATCTCTGCCGTACCAGTGGTATTTTCCTGGAAAATTTCTCAGAAGCCGAGAAAACGGATTTTCTCCGATATACCAACGCTTATGATGCGGTACTTTATCCTGGTGAAACTATTTTCATGCCGATGATGATCTGGCACTACATTGAGTACTTGGAACCAGCCATGTCAATTGCTTATCGTTTGGGACGCAACGCTTATAATCGGCGATTGGCTAAACTTTTTCCAGCCCCCTCGGTTGATGTTCAGTCCCTATCGTTGTTGCTGCAAGACGAGACAGAAGCGCGATCGCATCATCTAGAATGGTTAAATAAATTAGAGGCTGTAAGCGATTCATGGTCGGGGAGTGAAAGCGATCGCAGGGACACTTTAAACTACCTTTGCCTAAGAATTCGGGGGCAATATCTTGGTCTTGAGCCGATTAAGAATATTCGAGAGTTGAGAAGACGTGAAGCAATGCTAAGTAAGTCGGTGAAATAAACCAAAATATGTTTGGAAACGTAAATGGGCTTAAAACCCTTACTAATGACAAAAAACAAATGACAGCCTCCGCTACTTAGCTTTAATTGCGCTGACCTACTTAAACACTTGCCTGTTCTGACCGAATCAACCGTGCATAGAAACCATCAAGCTGCAACATTTCATTGTGTGTACCGCGTTGCACTACTTTACCCTTTTCTAGAACAATAATTTCATCACAGTCGCGGATGGTACTGAGACGGTGAGCCACAATAATGCAAGAACAGCCCCGATAGCGCAGATTTCGGTCAATAATTTTTTCCGTATCAGCATCTAAGGCACTGGTTGCTTCATCCATGATCAGAATTGTGGGATCGTTGACTAATGCACGGGCAATTTCTAAACGCTGGCGCTGTCCGCCACTGAAATTAGCAGCACCCTCAAGTAAGTTACCTTCATACCCTCCAGATAAAGCTAAAATCACTTCATGAATAACTGCATCTTTACAAGCTCGGACTAATTGAGAATTAGACACTGTATCATCCCACAAAGTCAAATTATCTCGGACACTGCCAGCGAACAGAAAAATTTCCTGTTCTACCATTGCCAAAGAATTAGAAAGTATCGCCCTGGTAATTTGCTCTCTGGGAATACCATCAAAGAGAATTTCTCCCGACCAAGGTTGATACAGCCCCGCTACCAATTTGGCAACTGTTGATTTACCAGAACCACTACTACCAACTAGGGCTACTCTCTGTCCTGGTTTCAGTTGAAGACTCAGGTCTTGAATTAGAGGTCCATCTGTCCGTGAGTAGCCAAATGTGACATTTTTTAATTCGACATATCCCTTAAGTTCGCAAGCTGAAGCATACTGTGAGGTATGTAAATTATGATTATCCAATTCAGAATCGGTTGCGTTTTGCAACACATCATCGAGGCGATTTAAGTCTCCTTCTAGTTCCTGTAAGGTACTGCCGAAATTGACTAGAGAGTTGACTGGAGTCAAAAAGCTAGTCATTAAACTTTGGAAAGCAATCAACATCCCAATGCTGAGATGCCCATCCATGACTCGTAGACCACCAATAACTAAAACTAATAGGGAGCTTAAACTAGTTAAGAAAACAGGTAAAACACCTAGTACTTGATTAGTAATACCTAACTCTTGCTGACCGTTAATAAATTTTGTATAGTAACCCGACCAACGGGAGAAAAAATCAGATTCCAACGCTGATGCTTTGAGGGTTTCCATACTCTGAAGGGCAGCAATTTCTGTCCCCGCAACTTTGCCTCGGTCTTGGATGATTCGCATATAAATATCTGTGCGCTGTCGGGAAATCCACTGCAAAGTCAAGATATTAATCGCAGCAAAACAGATACCGATCGCAGTCAGCACTCCATCATAAGCAAACATAACTAAGGCATAAAATACCACCATAACGGTATCAATTATAGTCCTAGCTAACTGTCCTGATAAAACTTCGGCAACTTTAGTATTAATGTTGATTCGACTACTAATTTCTCCGGCAAATCTTTGGGCATAAAACGCCACTGGCAAGCGAAGAATATGGTAGATGAATTGCCCAGACATTTCCACCGATAATTTTATATTTAGTTTTCTCAGAAACCGTCTTTGTAGTAATGTGAGTAACACCTGAATAATGACTGTGATTGTCATTCCCAAAATCAATGGACGCAACCAGTCTGCGCGATTTTCTACCAAAATGTTATCAACAAAAATTTGATTAAAGACTGGTAAAACTAACCCTGGAATGACTAGAAAAAATCCTGCTAATAAACAATAGAGAATAGCTCCCCAAGAACCCCGCAAGCGGTCAAAGAGTGCGCCTATTAAGCTCGGTTTGCGACCCCCGCGTTGAAATTCTGGGCCTGGTTCCATTACCAGAACAACCCCTGTATAGGCTTCATCAAATTCTTTAAAGGAGACTCGCCTCGGCCCGGTAGCTGGGTCATTAAGATAAACCCAATCTTTTTGAAATCCTTCTACTACTAGGAAATGATTAAAATTCCAAAATACAATGTATGGCGGACAAAGTTCTTGTAATTGCGCCAATTGCTTTTTAAAACCTTTGGCTTGCATCCCGTAATTTCTCGCAGCTTTGATCATGTTAGAGGCTTTGCTACCATCACGAGAAACACCGCAATTTTGCCGCAGTTCTGCTAAAGGCACAATTTTACGATGGTAGGCCAAAATAATCCCGAAAGCTGCTGCTCCACACTCCACCGCTTCCATTTGTAATAGAGTGGGAGTTTTGACGCGAGAAAAGATGTGACTTGATGCCGTTTCTAAATCTAATAATGGGGCTTTTTGACGTAAGGGATTAAGTTTTTGAATTAAGGATATTAACTGCTGAATCAATTGCACAAGAGCATTCCCCTAAGAGGTTGTTTGAAAAGTATTTTGCTGTGACTTTAGGCACTTGTTGCTCCCCCCTAACCCCCCGATAAATTGGGAGAAACTGAAATCAAAGTCCCCCAATTTATTGGAGAATTTAGGGGGATCTAGAACGTTTTGCTCCCAAGAAGAGGACTTTTCAAACATCCCCTAAAACTTCAGTTAATGCCAGTAAATTCTCTGAGAATAGGCAAGACATAAGTAATTGGTGCTTGCTCTGCTACTTTAACCCGAACGCTAGTAGTTGTTCCCGGAGAAATGTTTAATTTTGGCCCTTGGGAAGAAGACCAGCGATAACCGCTAAAGTTGGATGAAGCTAGTTCCATTTCTGTTCGCACTTCTATGTCTCCGCCTCCAGTTAGCAAGATGTTTGTGACTAGATCGGGATTGCCAATCACAGACTTTGCGCCTTCTTTAGTCACAGGTAAAGGGGAAACAGAAGTAACTTTACCGACAATACCGCCAAAGCGTTCTCTTTTCACGGAAGTGGGGGTAATTTGCACGAGCATTCCTGGTTGAATTTGTTTACCATCTTCGACACGAAAGTAGGAGACGGCAATTAGTGAAGTCTTTTTGTCACCAACGTTTAAGGTGACAAGCGGAGTTTTCGGACTAGTAACTTGTCCGACAAAACCAGCCACTTCTAATACACAGCCGCTACTAGGGCTAAGAATTTGACTATTTTCTAATATTTGTTTTTCTAATTGCGCGATCGCTCGATTAACTTCTTGAATTTGATTAATTTTGGTATTAAGATTTTCTACGTTTTCTTGATCGATACGTTGGCTTTTAGTCTCTAAGTCTTTTAACTGCGCTTGCAGTTCGCTTACAGAACTCAAATTTTGTAAGTATCTCTGCTGGGCTTCTGTTTCTTGTACATCTAATTGCTTGAGCTGCACTTTGATATCAGATACGGTTTGCGTTGCCTGTTTATATTCTTGCTCTGCTTGTAAATATGTATCTTTGGCAATGGCTCCCGCATCTACGAGTTGCTGGCGCTTCTGTAATCGATCTTTGAGTATAGGTACGACAGTTACAGCATCATTCAAGCGTTGCTGCAAACTAAGGCGCTGTTCGCGAATGGCATTTAAACCTTTTTCATAAAATGCAGGCGTGAGAGTTTGAGTATCCCGCAAACGTTGAATATAATTAGCTTTAGCAGAAGCGATCGCCTCTTTTTCTTTAGCGGTACGTTGTCGCTGAAGCAGGGATGAATTTTGTTCTTGTGTTTGTAATTGCCCCAGTTTTGAGCGTTGCAGTTGCAATTGCTGTTTGAGATCCGTCGGATCGATCGTTGCTATGACATATCCTCGATCTATACATTGTCCTGTTTTCACATTCAGATTTTTTAACTGTCCTGAGATTGGCGACTCAAAAGTGACAACTTGATTCGGTTGAATAAGTATTCCCTTTCCTGTGACTGTGACGGGAATACGTCCAAAAATACTCCAAATTAATCCCAATAAGACAAAACTACCCAGCGTCGCCAAAGGTAGCCAATCTACGGGATTGACTACCTGCATTAACCGATCCAATCTTTCTGGAGAAGATAAACGCTCCAGTGATTCTTTGCGAAATATACTATCTTGTTCTTCAGCCATTCATTTGTTAATTCGTAATTCGTAATTAAGACTGGAATTGGAGACTAATAAAGCTATTTACTATCTACTTTCTGCTTTCTACCTTCTGCCTCCAGCAAGACTGCCTTCTGCCTCTTTCAAGATTCCCGATTCAAACGTTTAATCATCCAGTCAAATCTAGCACCTGCTAGGGCGGTGTTGTCTAATGTATCTAAGTTGAGTTCATCTTCAACTTCGATATCTTCTGCTAAGAGTCGATCTAGTTGGTAAGCCAACTTTCCAAATCCACGGCGTAACAGGCGATCGCGAATTCGATCTACTAAAACTACAGCGATCGCTCGATAAAAACGGGCTGTGAATCCTGTATTTTGCTTTAATTGTTTAGCTAGTTTCTCTTGTGGTAAAGCTAGTAATATAGAAGATTCTATCGCCTTGACTGTGGCAGAGGCAGTTGTTGCTTCTACAAAAGACATTTCTCCTAAAATTTCGCCTTTTACAGATTGAGCTATTTCTTTTTCGGCAACTTGATTCTGTGGGGTGGAAACAAAAATCCCTAATTTCCCATCTAATAATATATATAATCCTTCAACGGGTTTCCCTTCTTCAATTATTACTTTACCTGGATTAACTTTAGTTTTTACTCCTTGGGAAATCATCCAATCAATATCGCTATCGTTCAAAATAGCAAACACAAACAAAACCTTTCGCAGTGATTCTCCTGGAATTACTTTGTTTTTGGCAAGAAAATCAGTGATTCCCCGCAACCTCTGTGACAGCAAAACAGCCATTATTTGATAAAAATGCGCGGAGAATTTTGTATCTTGCTCCAGTTTTTTGAGTAACAATTCTCTTGGCAGTGCTAATATCCGTGAGGATTCTAGAGCTATAAAAGTAGTAGATGGAGGACGATTATCTATAAAAGATAAAGTTTCTACAAATTCCCCTGGCGATACGCGATCAATTTCTTGTGCGTCTTTGACATTACCTGTGAGAGAGACACAAATGCTTAATGCTCCCTCTAACAAAATTTCTACTGTATCAATAATCTCTTCACCCTCTTGAATGAGAATTTGATTAGGAAGATGCTCTTTACATCTGCCTACACTGAGCATCCAATCAATATCACTTTCCCTAAAGGCAGAAAAATTGGGAGTATTAACCAGCATTTCTTTAAACATAGAATTTAAACTTGATTAGGAGTGAAATTAATTTTTTACAGCAAAACACAACCTTTTATTAGTTTTATAGAAGTTTTTAACCTGGCTGACAGAAGTAGTAAAAAGTCAGTAAAAACAAGGTTTTTCAGAAAATAGGTCGACTTCTATGAACAAGTAAAGTTACTAGACAACTAGCTTCTTACTTATACTAAATACACAATTTTGCAAATTGGAAGCCAATTTAGGTTTTAAATTTCAAGGCGGCATAGACACTTCACTTCCTCCAGGTTAGGGGTACAGAGTTTCGCACAGAGGGGAGCGAAGCTTGTTTCGGTTAATTCGCTATGAATTCATAGAATAGCGTGCTAAGTTATACTTAGTTCGGTTTTTGGTAAAATCTTTAACAAAGCTTTTAGACAAAAGTTAATATAGATTTTATCATTGGTAGTTAATTTAACTAAATATCGCTTTTTCGTGTTATCACAAATATTTATCTTTGTTAGATACTTGAAAATTAATAGGACTTAATATGAGTTGGATACAAAAATTTGTAAACATGGCAGCAGTTCCTATATCTATGACAGTATTGGTAATGCCTAGTTTGCCCAGAATGGTGATAGCTGAATCACCAGTAGCACTTAAATTCCAAAGATTCCAGAGTTGGCAAATTAGTCAGAAGTTTATCCCACCAAATCGAAATGCACCACAGACTACCTCTGGTGGGGCGACTCGTCGCGGTTCCTGGTCTTTAGAGAGTAAAGAAACTTTAACTGCCTTAATGCCTCTAAATAAATTAGGTTTAACCCTTGCAGAACGTCCAACATTTTACTGGTTTATACCGCAGATACCAGTAGAAACTGCTCGCTTTTCACTTTTAGATGGTGAGGATATAGTCTATGAGACGACTTTTAAACTTCCTAAACAATTAGGAATTATTGGTTTTACTCTGCCAACAAAAGCACCAAGTCTGAAAGTAGGTAAAAGATATCACTGGTATATGTCAATCACTGACGCTTCAGAGGAAGTAGGAGAGGGAATCACTGTGGATGGTTGGGTAGAACGAATCCAACCTACTAATGATTTATCAAAGCAGCTAGCCAGAACAAATCCCAAGCAGCTTTCCCAAGTGTATGCTGCATCTGGGATTTGGTATGAAGTGTTACATACATTAGTACAGCAACGTCTTAGCGATCCGAGCGATCGCACAGTCATGGCTAATTGGCAAGCATTATTAGAGTCAGTGGGTTTAAAAGATTTAGTTTCCAAACCTTTAAGTAGATATCTGGAATGCCAAGATTAAATAATTTATCAAAAAAGATAGGTTTAAAACCTCGCCCCTTGTGGGCGAAAAAATCCTTGTCTCACCGAAGAGGCAGAGGGGAAGGGGGCGAGGAGCAGGGGGAGCAAGCCCTTCCAGCGTTGCGGAATATGGGTATGAAGCCCCGCCCTTCCAGGGCGCTTGGCTGAGGCAAAGTACAAGCTCCTTCTCAGCCTCTCCCCTGCCTATTTTGACAAGACAGGTAGACACCCCACCCGCAAGTGGTGTGGCTGTATTTAATTTTGAATTTTGAATTTTGAATTGATTCATGTGGAGTCATATCAAGCAACAACTTTGGCAATATCGTGGTATCTTCATTGCTGCTCCCAGTGCGGCAGCATTAGTATTCATCCTGCGCTTGAGTGGATTATTACAGATGTTGGAATTGGCAGCGCTGGATCAAATGTTTCTGTTACGTTCTCCAGAACCTATTGATACGCGGATTGTCATTATCGAAATTAATGAATCTGATGTGCAAAAACTTGGTAAGCGCGGTTATTGGCCTTTGCCTGACAAGTTGCTGGCACAAGTTTTAGAGAATTTAAAACAACAAAAACCCAGTGCTATTGGTTTGGATTTATATCGAGATTTACCAGTAGGTTTTGGACATCAATCATTAGTTAAAGTGTTTGAGTCTACACCAAATTTAGTTGGCGTACAAAAAGTAGCTGAAAGCGAAGATAGCTCGGCAGTAGCACCACCACCAGCCCTGAAAAAACTCGATCGAGTCAGTGCAAATGATTTTCCCTTAGATGGAGATGGAAAAATTCGCCGCAGTTTGATGTATTTGTCAGATAAAAATGGCGAAAATGTGTTTAGTTTTGCTTTTAAACTTGCCTATCTTTATTTGAGCGATCGCCAAATTGATGTCGGACAAACAAAAGATTATTTGGTAAAAACAGGTAATGTTGTTTACCCATTATTTCAAGGTAATGATGGTGGTTATATTCGGGCTGAAGATCAAGGTTATCAAGTACTAATAAATTATCGTAGTTATAAAGAAAGTTTTCAGCACATATCTATTATGGATGTGTTAGATAAGCGAATATCCAAGGACTTAGTAAAAGGGCGCATTGTGTTGATTGGTTCCACAGCCGAAAGTCTCAAAGACCTATTCTATACACCATACAGCAGTACTATATTAGCAGCACCTAAACGAATGGCTGGTGTAACTATTCATGCTCATGCCATCAGTCAAATTTTAAGCGCTACTTTAGATGACCGCCCGTTAATCAGGACATGGACTAAATTACAGGAATGGTTGTGGATTTTTCTTTGGTCACTGATTGGTGCAATATTAATCTGGCAACAAAGATATAGCGGCAGTTATAAAATAAAATCATTATTACCTTTGATTAGTATTTTGCTAGCTGGATGCTGTCTTGTGGGTAGTAGTTATCTAGCTTTTATAGCAGGTTGGTGGATTCCTGTTGTCCCACCATTCCTGACATTGATTGGTTCGGAAATTGCTGTGACTGCCTATATTGCCAGAACTGCGGGAGCCATTCGCAAGACCTTTGGTCGTTATCTCACCGATGAAGTCGTCGCTAATTTATTAGAAAACCCTGAAGGTTTAAAACTTGGTGGTGAACGCAAGAAAATTACTATTCTCACTTCTGATTTAAGAGGTTTTACAGCTATATCTGAGAGATTATCTGCTGAAGAAGTAATTAAAATAATTAATCTTTATTTAGGATATATGGCAGATGTTATTACTCACTACCAAGGCACGATTGATGAATTTATGGGTGATGGAATTTTAGTTTTGTTCGGCGCTCCCATTACTAGAAAAGATGATGCGACAAGAGCGATCGCTTGTGCAGTGGCAATGCAATTAGCAATGGAGTCAGTGAACAAAAAAATCCAGCAAATGGGATTTCCAAAGCTAGAAATGGGTATTGGCATTAATACAGCAGAAGTAGTGGTCGGTAATATTGGTTCGGAAAAACGGACTAAATATGGAATTATTGGCGATCAAGTTAATTTAACTTATCGCATTGAATCGTATACAGTCGGGGGACAAATTTTTGCTTCGCAATCAACTATTAATGAAACTGGTTATATTGTCAAAATTATTGGACATAAAGAAGTACAAGCAAAAGGGGTGAAACAACCGATAAAAATTTATGAAGTAGGTGGAATTACTGGAGAATACAATTTATATCTTGTTCAAGACGAAGATAAAATTTTCTGGGAACTGCCAAAAGCAATTCCCTTAAAATATACAGTTTTGGATGGAAAAGATGTAAATAACACTGTCATGGAGGGAAAGTTAGTAAAGCTATCAGCTAAGGGGGCACAAGTATGTTATGACTCTAAAGTAAATTATCTAGATTTACAGCCTTTTACTAATCTCAAACTGAACTTATTTATGCAGGATAATGCCGAAATTAGTGAAGATATCTATGCTAAAGTCTTAGAAAAAACGACAGAACCAGATAATTTTTATATTCGTTTTACTAACATTCCACTAGAAGTAGAAGGGCAATTTAATGCTCTACGCCTTTGCCAAAGAACCATTGCACCTCTAACTCCAGATGAGTAATTCCAAGTTACTGCTTACAGATAATCAATCCTTAGTATTAGATAATCCCTTAACAGTTTGGCAAATTGAATCCGGTGCGATCGCTGTGTTTGCTATTCTGATTGAGCAAGGTATTGAGGGCACTCGCCGTTATCTATTTAGTGTCAATGCGGGAGAAGCATTGTTTGGGATATCGGCTAATAACCATAAATTTTTGGCGGTATCCATAGAAGATACTGTGTTGTTGCAAATATCTACACAAGAATGCGAGCAATGGATAAGTCAGGAGAAAGATAAGGCAGAAAGTTTTATTAAGTTAGTGCAGATATGGGAGCAAAATATCCAAAGTTGTTTAGGCGATACCTTCTCTACAAGACTCTACGATAAGCTGCGCGAACGCTTTTCGATTGTGCCAGTTTTTTCCTACACTGAAAAACTTCCTAACTCCAACGAGATCCAAGTTACTCTGAACGAATTACACAGCGATTTTTGCGAAATTCTGACTCAAATAGAACAGGAAGAATTGGCAGCAAAATGGACTCAATTCCAAGCACGGCAAGAACTTAACTCTCAGGTAAAAGTTAATGCTTTAGGAAATTTAGCCTCAGTCCTCAAACCCAAGCAAGCCGAACTGATGCAGTCAGGTACACCGTTGCTGATTGCCGCAGGTGCAGTGGGAAGGGCATTAGGAATTAAGATTCTGCCACCTGTGCGTTCTGAAGACATGAAGCGGATTAAAGAACCATTAGAAGCGATCGCCCGTGCATCCCGAATACGCATCCGACGGGTATTACTCAATGACCAATGGTGGCAAAAAGATAGCGGCCCTTTATTAGCATATACCAATCAAGATAATTGTCCTGTTGCATTGCTACCAGCAGGGGTAGGAAAATACGAAATCTTTGACCCAGAGAAGCACATCCGCAGACCTGTAAACAATCGTACTGCTCAACAACTAGCTCCCTTTGCCTATGTATTTTATCGTCCTATACCCGAAAACAATTTAACTGCGATCGACTTACTTCTGTTTGCCTTTCAGGGGAAAATTCGAGAACTAATTGTTATCTTCCTCACTGGCGTTGTGGGTGCATTGTTGGGAATGTTAACCCCCTTAGCAACTGCTATCCTCATAGATTCCGTCATTCCCGATGCAGATAGAGAGTTGTTAATGCAAATCGGCTTGGGTTTGATAGCCGCCAGCTTTGGGACGATAATTTTTCAAATCGCCCAAGGTTTTGCCGGTCTGAGATTAGAAAGTAAAGCCAGTTTAGACTCTCAAGCAGCCTTATGGGATAGATTGTTTAATCTGCGCGTATCTTTCTTTCGTGAATATTCAATTGGGGATTTGCAATCTCGTGTTTCTGCAATCACTCAAATCCGCCAAAAACTCAACGACACAGTGCTACGCACTATTTTTACCAGCTTCTTCT
The DNA here is from genome assembly GCF_034531215.2 of Nostoc sp. ChiSLP03a. Taxonomy (NCBI): domain Bacteria; kingdom Bacillati; phylum Cyanobacteriota; class Cyanophyceae; order Nostocales; family Nostocaceae; genus Nostoc; species Nostoc sp. ChiSLP03a. Next base: position 26,435 of record NZ_JAVRBQ020000055.1, on the reverse strand, counting down.
CTCTACTAAATCTGGCACTATTATTTATCTACAGTTCCAGTCTAGCTTTAGTTGTCGTCGCAGTAGCGTTGATAGCGATCGCCTTCACTACCATCTCAGGCTTACTTAGCCGCCAAAAGTTGCGTTCTTTAGAAGAAATAGAGGGAGAAATTTTTGGTTTTACTGTACAGATGGTTGCTGGTGTGTCCAAACTTCGAGTCACCAATGCAGAAGACCGTGCTTTTGCCTATTGGGCAAAAAAGTATAGTCAGCAGCTACAATTCAAGCTGAGTACAGAGGTAATTGAAGATATCTTAGCGATATTTAACACTGCCATGCCAACTGTCAGCTCGATAATTATCTTTTGGCTGGCAGTTACGTTAATCGCACAAGCCCCATCTGAAAGCGGAACAGGATTATCTACAGGTACATTTTTAGCATTTAATTCCGCCTTTGCCATATTTATCGCTGGGGCAACTCAGCTGAGTAATACCATAGTCAGCATATTAGATATCAGCATTTTTTGGGAACGTGCAAAGCCCATCTTTCAGGCTAAACCAGAAATCGACCTGAGCAAAAGCGATCCAGGACGATTAACGGGTAAAGTAAAAGTCGATCGCGTGACTTTCCGCTACCGCGAAGATGGCCCCCTGAATTTAGACGCTCTGACAATTCAGGCAGAACCAGGAGAGTTGATTGCTTTAGTAGGGCCTTCTGGTAGTGGCAAATCAACGATTATTAGGCTGTTATTGGGATTTGAAACGCCAAAAGATGGCACGATTTACTATGATGGTCAGGACTTATCGGGGTTAGATATATCAGCAGTGCGCAGACAGATTGGTGTAGTACTGCAAAATGGCCGCATCAATAGCGCCTCAATTTTTGAAAATATTTCTAGTGGCGCATTAGTGACAATGGAAGAAGCCTGGGAAGCAGTACGGATGGCTGGGTTTGCCGATGATATTAAGTCAATGCCAATGGAAATGCACACAGTCATTTCAGAGGGGGGTACAAATCTCTCTGGTGGACAACGTCAAAGGCTATTAATTGCTCGTGCTTTAGTCTTAAAACCGAGAATTATAATTTTTGATGAAGCTACCAGTGCTTTAGATAATCGTACTCAAGCGATAGTTAGTAGCAGCTTAGACCAGTTAGGAGTAACGCGTATAATTATCGCCCATCGCCTCAGCACCATCCGCAACGCCGACCGAATTTATGTGATTGAAGCCGGTCGAGTTGTTCAGCAAGGTAAGTTTGAAGAATTAGTGAATCAAAAGGGCTTATTTGCTAATCTGATGGCACGACAAATGGCGTAAGCGCAAGGGAGAGGATTTGCAGCTTTTATTACTATGAATATGGTGCAATTTAAATGAAGATTAGCTTAACGTGAATTCGATGAACCTCTCCCCAACCCCTCTCCGAGGCGGAAAGGGGCAGAAATATTTTTAGTTGATAACGAAAAAATTAGGGTTTCAAAGCCTCTCTCCCTGTGGAGAGAGGAATGGAAGTGGGGTTTTTAGAGTCGTCGAATTTACGTTAGCTTATGCATAGTTTACTTCACCAAAAAAGTATACTAACTTATTTACCTAAATCGACAAGATTGGTTTACAGTCGGAGTCTTTTCAAATTGCACCATTATTAAAACAGCTGGCGCATCGCCTACTGTTCCAGATAAGTGACCTTTATGACCTTGCGCGTCTGTTTTCGTACCCTGATCTTCTCCAAAGGAAATTTCGCCTTCCCCCATCTCGACTCGCTGACCGTCCATAGTCTCCACAAACCAGCGTCCTGACAAAGGTATAATCCACTGGGGTTTTGGGTTTTCATGCCAGTTACCAACCCATCCCACAGGTAGCACAGTAAAGCTGATTGTAGCATCGGACTGCTTCAAATTAGAAAGCCACTGCGGTGAGGTATCCGGGGCTATGCCTTTTTCCATAAAGTCTTCAATTTGACAACAGGATTGATGACTTATACCGTCGTTGTCAGTCCAGACGTGCCAGTATTCAATTGTTGGTTTGGATGATGAGTTATTCTGCATAATAATGGCTCTTTTCGATCCGAAATGTATTGAAAGGCGAATTAGAAATTAGGAATTACGAAATTCTAACCGTATAATTGTGTCCTTCCCATTTGCTGCTTTCAATCCAGAAAAAGGTAAAGTTGATTGATTGTTGCTGATTATCAGAAATAGAAATATCTACAAAATTCACTCCTAACTTTGTAGAAGTAGAAAGCATATCTTGTGTAGTTTGCCAATCATCATCTGACCAGTGCAATTGAAAAGATGCTAAAGCGTCAATTCGCAATGTCTGACCTTTTTTTACTTGGCTGATTTGTCGGTTAAACTTCCAAATTTCCAATGATTTACACTGCTTTCTTTCGCCTAGATAGCGATTTGCCACTTCTGGAATAAAATCAAACACCTGTCCGTCATCAGTTGACCGTAGCAGCTTGATATACTCTGCGTGTGCCCACATTAAAGGCATCGCTGAACCTGTTGGTTTTCCTAAAAACATATAGATATCAGGGATATCTGCCTCATCCCAAACCTGTTCTGGTAGCAAACAAGTATCTGAAGCAAATCCTTCCATCGCCTTAATATATGTTTTGACATCGCCGCCAGCAGCTAGTTCATAATGTCCTCGTTCTCCTGCCAAGAGAGGCCAAGCGCGTCCCTTACCCCAACCAATATAAGGACTTCCGTCTTCTTGCTGGCCGTAGCCGTCGTGGTTGTAACGATGCCAACAAGGCCCAACGGGTGTATCTACTTTTAAAACTGCATCAATTACTTTGACAGAATCAACAATAATCGGGTCATCAGGTTTGCGAATTCCATAACGTACTAATTGGAGAAATCCGCCATCAACAATTTCCTTGGCGGGAAATTCTGCTGGTTCTCCAGGTGGCTGACTGCTGATGAAAAGAGTTCCTTGGTTAGGATTTTCGTCGGCTTGAGAATTATTAATATCTGAAGGAGTAATTCGGATATAATGCCGTTTGATGCCAGGAACTAAAGTTCCTTCAGTAGTAACTGTCCAAGCTTCAATGTGACATTCTAAAAAATCTGCGTATTCTTCTATAAACTTTGCTGTTGCTTCATCTCCACGTTGACGAACAAATTGAGCAGCACAGATTAAGGCGGCAATATTGGATGCTAGTGTTGATGGTGAATAACCGCTATTTTCTTCCCAGCGTTCTTGTTGAGTAACCGGGCCGTTACGAATTAAATAACCCGCCGCCCGCAGAACCATTGGATAAATATCGAATTTTAAACAAGTCTTCTGCTGGTACAATAGCCATGCTAGAAGAATCGGAAATGCCACCTCATCTAGTTGAATACCTTTCCAGTAAGGTTCGCCATCAACCCAGAAATTTTGCGCAAAACCGCCATCTTCCTGCTGGCTGGTTGCAAGATAAATTAGCGATCGCACTGCTGTTTCTGTTTCACCAGCAGCCACCAAACCTGATACACTGCTAACCATATCCCGCGTCCAGACAAGGTGATATCCTCCTTGGTCTTGGTCGTTTTTTGCTTCACCCCAAGGAATCGCCAGGGATGCAATCAACGCACCGGGATAAATTTTGTCTTCATGTGCTAACAACAAACTAATGCTGTTGTGATACAACTTCCCATCATTGTATGAAACATATTCTAGCGGTCGGAGATTGCGGCGCGATCGCTTCCACTGTTCGTTGTATTGCTGCTTCTGCTGTTCAAAAGGAATATTGAGCGACTGAAATAGTGTAGAAATTGCATTATGCAAGTTTGTACCAAACGCCAGTCCTAAAGTAAACTCTTTAGTACTATCTAAATTAAGTTTTCCAGTCAAAGCCAGATTGCCATCTACAGCATTATCAAACTCCCAATCCATCTGGAAATTATCAGCTAAATCTGTCCAGCCATCACTTTCACCGACGTAACCACAAGAAAGGCGAGTAAAGGGAATTGTTGCACCCAGCGCTAGCCATGTTCCTTGTTTCTCGGCTATCAAAATCCGATGTCCAGCAGCCTCTACAGCGTAACCATTATTACCCATACCTTCAACATCCAGATGCGGCGCACACAAAGCATATAAATGGAGTTGGGAAATAAAATCGCTTTTTCCTGTTAATGTGGTGTGCTGTAAGATACAGGGAAAATGCGGGTCGGCAATCACTTCTTTGATTACGGCATAACGTCCTTGGGGATCGGAATTAGTGATGCGGTATCCTAAACCATGAGTCCACATCGGTTCCACTTTGGATTCGAGATGGCGTTTCTCTTCGTGGAAAAAGCTTTTACCATCAGAAATTAGATACTGCAAATCCCGAATTTGAGGTTTGTCTACTGTGGGATGGTAGATTTCAGTGACAATACCGTTCCAAAGCGTAAACCAAATGTTACTAGAGGTAGAGTAGGCTGTTCCGACTCCATCTTTATTAGCATGAGTCCATCGAGGCTCAATACCTGGTGAGCCAAAAGCTTTTGCTCGATCAATAATCTTTACCATACTGCATTGTTGTGCCGATAAGCTTTGAGTGCATTGAGAATATGCCGTGTTTGATATTTGTGCGATTAAAAATTTATTGAGAAGTTGGCGAAAATTTCCGAGCGGCAGTTAAGGATTTTGCTTCAATAAAAATTTGTTTGATTTCCGGATGCTTTTGGCGAATTTTTACTTCTAAATTTTCTACAGTTAAGGCTATTTCCTCACCTGTAAGATTTTGAGAAAATTGGATTTCTAAGTTAAGCAATACTTCTTTGGGAGCAATCTGCATTGTTAGCACTCGGATAACTTCTTGCACTCCTGGTTCTGTTTTGGACAAAGACCGGATATTGGCTATAGTTTGAGGATCGGCACTTTCACCAACTAATAATCCTTTGCTTTCTCTCGCTAATACCACTGCTACTATAGCCAAGATAATGCCAATAATAATCGAAGCAATGCCATCCAAATAAACATTATTAAATAAATGTCCTAAGAAGATTCCGATTAAGGCCACGAATAAGCCTAAAATTGCCGCCGAATCCTCAAATAATACTGTAAATACTGTGGGGTCTTTACTGTTTTTGATGGCTTGCCAAAAATTTTGTTTACCCTTAGTCGGCAAAAACTCTTTTAAAGCTACAGTCCAAGAAAACCCCTCCAATAATATTGCAATACCTAATACAATATAATTCCACATTGGGTTTTCTAAAGGGCTGGGATGAATTAAATGAGTGATTCCTTCATAAATTGACATCCCACCGCCAAGGGCAAAGATGAGGATAGCAACGATAAAAGTCCAGAAATAAAGTTCTAGACCGTAACCAAAGGGATGCCTATCGTCTGCTGGCTTTTGGCTTCTTTGAATTCCCAGCAAAAGTACTAGTTGATCGCCAGTATCTACCACCGAATGAATCCCTTCAGATATCATGGCGGAACTGCCAGTAATGGAGGCGGCGATAAATTTAGTAATAGCGATCGCTAAGTTAGCGCCCATCGCTGCAAATATAGTTTTATGAGATGAATCAGATGCCATGAGAGTCAATAATAATTATGCAGAAACTTCTAATTCACCATCTGGATGGGTAACTTCCCATTGGGTTTGTGCCAAAACTTCTCCTACAGCTAAATTTAATCGTTGATTGTTATCAAACCAGAGTTAACCCTAACTTTTGTAAGCATTATCAATTAACCATTGTCTGCAAAACCTGGATACAAGGTCATACCACCATCTACAAATAAAGTTGTACCATAGACATAATCAGACTCATCAGAAGCTAACCAAACCGCTGCTTTAGCAATATCTTCTACATCACCCACACGTTTTGCTGGAATCAGTTTTAATAACTTTGCTTCTGCCTCTGGAGTATCCCAAGCTGATTTATTAATGGGGGTTTTGATTGCACCAGGGGCAATACTATTAACGCGAATTTTATGGGGTGCAAGTTCTTGAGCAATACTTTGCATCATCATATTTATACCGCCCTTACTTGCAGCATAATTAACATGACCCGCCCAAGGAATTACCTGATGTACTGAACTTATACAAATAATCTTACCTGCGGCAGATGAAATATCGGGCTGTATACCCCGGCGCAAGAATTCCTTTGCAGCTTCCCTAGCACATAAGAATTGTCCTGTCAAATTAACATCAATAACTCTATTCCATTGATCGAGGGTCATATCTACAAACGGTGAATCTTTTTGCAGACCTGCATTGTTTATCAAAATGTCAATAGTGCCGAATCGCTCGATTGTTTGGCTAAACATCGCCTTTATTTCGTCTTCTTTGCTAACATCAGCTTGAATAGCAAATGCTTCACCATTAGCCGCTTTGATGTCATCAACAAGTTTTTGGGCTGATTCAGCTTCCGAACGATAATTGACGACTACTGCTGCACCCGATAAAGCTAAATAGCGAGCGATCGCTTGACCAATACCAGAACTAGCACCCGTCACAAGTGCTTTTTGACCTTTGAGCAGGTAAGGGGAATAACTCATAATGCTTTCGATATTTTTAAAACTTCTATTCGTTGTGAATATCCCAATATTTGCAAGACTTTCATGATATTTTTGCTTTTTTTGCGTAGTATTACCCTGACAATTTTAATTTTTAAATCAGAAAATTATGGCTCAAAAAAGTTTTACTTTCTTAATGATTTTAAAAAGCTTTAGTATTTTTCTAATCTATCTAGAGAAAGATACCAGTATATTTTTTAGTAAAAAATATTGAAATACTTTGTCATTTCTGTGACAATCGCATGTTTTTCTTTTTAAGATTTGTAAAAATGTAATTTTCAAACTTATATCAATCTTAAGAAATATTTATGGTATATTCAAAGCAAGTTTGATTATTGATGAAAGTAAACTTTTTAGTTAATCAGAAAATTATATAAGACGTTAAACATTTTTTAGGCGCTTCTCAAGCGTCTGATTAAATTGGCTATTAGCAATCCCATTTAATTAAAAAGAAAATTTTTAGTTTTTGGAAATACTAATCAAGATATGATACCAATCAGAAATGTAGTTGTTTTAGTGAGTTTTACCTTTGGAGAAAATAATTACTGAAAAATAGTAATTATGTATTTGTATTTCAAAAGCTACTTGAAAAATTGCAGTGTATCGGAAATTGTCAATGTTTTTTAATTGGTCGAACTGTGACGTTAGCGCAGTATTCTGGAAAATATGAATGGTGCATTAAGCGGATGGCAATTCCATGCAACGCATATATATTTGACTTATGAAGGAGAAAGCGATGCTTGCTCTGTCTCTGAATAACCAAAATTTACCATACCCTGACCCTCTACATCCGATCGTTGTTCACTTCGTAATTGCGATGGTGCTTTTTTCTTTCGTGTGCGATGTGCTAGGCTATTTTAGCCGTAACGTGCGGTTGTTTGAGGTGAGTTTCTGGAATATGTTTGTGGCCTCAGCAGCTATTTTTTTAGCGGTGATTCTTGGTCAGTTTGAAGCAGGTCTGGCGAACATCTACCCAGCAGTCCAACCAACAATGAATTTTCATACGGTGATGGGTTGGTCGCTGGCGGCTATTGTTGTTGGCATTACAGCTTGGCGTTTCGTGATTCGCAAACGCACTCCCCGAAAAGTACCACCTGCTTACCTTGGTGTCGCAACGTTTTTAGTATGCTTAGTGTGCTTGCAAGTCTATTTAGGAAGCAAGCTAGTTTGGGTGTATGGGTTACATATCGAGCCAGTTGTGCAAGGGATGAAGCAGGGAGTTGTGCCATGAACTGGCAATTGATTGACCAGTTGAGATTGAGGCTGAATGCCAACGGATTACCTTATGAGATTCCCATACATCCGCAACTGGTGCATCTAACATTGGGTTTATTCATTCTTGCGATTATTTTTGATATTGCGGGAGCGCTTTTTGCTTTAGAAAAACCAATCTTCAAATTTTTGGGTTTGCCTACCCTGCGTTCTGGTTTTTTTGATGTCGGCTGGTATAACCTCATTGGAGCAGCTTTTATCACTTTTTTCACCGTTGCAGCTGGTTTTTTCGAGTTATTGCTAGCCAATCCACCAATCGATCAAAAGAGCGTTTGGGGGTTAACTGCTGGTTGGACGATGCTTTTGCATGGCTTGGGTGGCATTTCATTGTTGGCGATCATTGTTGCCATGACAGTATGGAGAGGTTTACAACGTTATCGCTGGCGCAAGGATGCTTCTAGGCAGGTACAGTGGAGTTACTTATTAGCAGGTATTGCAATATTGGGCATTTTGTTTGTCCACGGAACTTTGGGGGCGCAATTGGGAGAAGAGTTTGGAATACACGTTACTGCTGCGAGGTTACTCCAAGAAGGTAAAAACCCAAATTTACTACTCAAATAATCAAGTGGGAAGTACTCTTAGATGAAATTATTATGTTTAGTTTTTGGGAATATGTACTAATAGCGTTTTATGTCGCAGGGCTGCTAATTGTCAGTCGGTGGATTGGACAACAGGCATTTTCTTGGATGCCTCCCCAAGCGACAGCAGAAGCACAACGGGTAGATGATTTATTTAGCTTTTTAGTCTCAATTGGAGCATTTATTTTGCTGGGGCTGGTTGGTGTTATCGTGTATGCGATCGCCTTCCATCGCGCCCGCCCAGAAGACTATAGCGAGGGACACCCTTCTAGAGGTAATGGCAAGTTAGAAATATTGTGGACAGCGACGCCAACTTTGTTAGTAATATGGATTGCCTTTCAAAGCTTCAATATTTATCAGCAATTAAATATTTTGGGTCTAAACCAAATAGTGCATTTGCACGCGCCCCTAGAATCTGCACCCGCCTACGCCGCAACCGTTAGCGATGTCCCCAAACCTGCATCTGAAACAATTGATGTTTTCGTAAGGCAGTGGGATTGGTCTTTCCACTATCCAAATAATCTTACCAGTAAGGAATTGCACTTGCCGCTCGATCGCAGCACTCGCTTAAATATGCAAGCCGAGAAAGTAATCCACGGCTTCTATGTTCCTGAGTTTCGCTTAAAGCAAGATATTGTTCCAGGACGGAACATTGACATTGTGCTAACACCGATTCGCCCAGGTAAATATCGACTGAAAGATTCTCAATTCAGTGGTGCTTATTTTGCCTTGATGGAAGCAGATGTATATGTTGAATCCCTTACTCAGTATAACCAGTGGCTTGCGCAAACAGTGTCTAGCGAAACTACAAACACTAAAAATCAGGCAGTTGTCGAAAATATCCAACCACCAAAGACATTATTCAAAAGCGGCTGGTACACAGTCGCACCCGCTCAAACAGCTGTAGCCAATCAAAGGAAGACAAATAATGACACATGATTTGAGTGAAGCTATAGCCAACAATAGAGAACCTGAGAATAACTGGCGGGAATATTTCAGCTTCAGCACCGACCATAAGGTAATCGGTGTTCAGTACATGGTGATGACCTTCATTTTCTTTCTACTTGGCGGGCTGTTGGCGATGATTATCCGGGCTGAATTGCTCACCCCGGAAGCAAATTTAGTTGACCGCCCCCTCTACAATGGTTTATTCACCATGCACGGGACAATCATGATTTTCCTGTGGATTATACCCTTCAATGCAGGTCTTGCTAACTACCTAATACCATTGATGATTGGAGCGCGGGATATGGCTTTTCCCCTGCTTAACGCCATCTCTTTTTGGATTTTGCCACCAGCGGGTCTTTTACTACTGTCTAGCTTCTTACTACCAAGCGGGACTGCACAAGCTGGTTGGTGGTCTTATCCACCAGTTAGTCTGCAAGCTCCAGCCGGTCAGTTGATTAACGGTCAATTTATTTGGATAGTTAGCCTAGTATTAATCGGCATCTCTTCAATTATGGGGGCTGTTAACTTTGTTACCACTATCTTTTGGATGCGATCGCCAGGGATGACATTTTTTCGCATGCCGGTCTTTGTGTGGTCAGTTTTTAGCGCCCAGTTGTTGCAGCTGATTAACTTACCTTCCTTGACAGGTGCATTGATCCTCCTGTTGCTTGACCTCTCCTTCGGTACACAATTTTTTAAACCGGAAGGAAGTGGCGATCCGATCATTTACCAACATTTATTTTGGTTCTACTCTCATCCCGCAGTGTATATCATGGCGCTACCAGCCTTCGGTATTATTGCGGAAGTTCTCCCAGCCTTTTCTCGCAATCCTTTATTTGGCTATCGGTCAGTTGCTCTTGCTTCTTTAGGTATTGCTGTAGTCAGCATCTTCGTTTGGGTGCATCACATGTTCACCAGTGCCACCCCCGGCTGGATGCGGATGACCTTCATGGCCACCTCAATGTTAGTTGCCATACCCACAGGTGTTAAGGCATTCGCTTGGACTGCCACCATCTGGAGGAGCAAATTGCACCTAGAGACACCAATGCTGTTTGCGATGGGAGGTGCAGCGATGTTTATTTTTGGCGGTGTCACTGGTGTGATGCTTGCCGCTACACCATTTGATATCCACGTCAATAATACTTACTTTGTCGTCGGTCACTTCCACTACATTGTTTTTAATACGATCACAATGGCAATCTTTGCCGGAATTTACTTCTGGTTTCCCAAAATAACTGGCAGGATGTACGCCGAGGGTTGGGGTAAACTGCATTTCTGGTTAACCTTTATTCCTGCAAATATCACCTTTTTCTCCATGCATCCCTTGGGTTTACAAGGGATGCTACGCCGAATTTCCTCCTACGATCCCCAGTATCAGGGATGGAACATCATCGCAAGCCTGGGATCATTCTTATTAGGAGTATCAACGCTGCCCTTTATTGCTAACATTGTCGGTTCCTGGCTATATGGAGTCAGAGCAGTTAATAATCCCTGGCACGCGACGGGATTGGAATGGACAACTTCTTCGCCACCTCCGCGAGATAACTTTGAAGAGATTCCTGTTGTCAACAGACCTCCTTATGACTATGGCGATCCAAAATATTCATTCGTGGAAAATTCTGATAATGGTGAGTAATTCCGTGCTTTTTTTAACGCAAAGGGACGCGGAGGTTAGCGCAAAGGGACGCGGAGGTTTTATAAGGATAATCTGCTCTGTCCGAAAAATCAGATGGAACCTGAATTTATTAATTACGAATTACGAATTACGAATTACGAATTATGCAACAGCGCAGCATCCATATAGATGAAAGTCCGATCCGTTTCGATCGGTGGCGGCGACGCTTACCGAATTGGTTACAGCGCTTTCTGCCAAGTGGTGGCGGAAGTCATGAAGATCATCATGGCAAAGGAATGTTCGGGTTTAGTGTATTCTTGTTGTCGGAAAGTATCATTTTTTTGAGTTTTATCTTTACTTATGTTGCTTTACGACTGAATACTAATAACTGGCTACCACCTGGGGTTTCTGGGCCAGAATTGTCTAAACTCGTGATTATTAATACGGTAGTTTTACTTTCTAGTAGCTTTGTGATTCAACCAGCAGAAAATGCCCTCAAGCGTAATCAATTGAGTAAATTTCGCTGGCTCTGGTTGATAACGATCGCAATGGGAATCTACTTTTTAATTGGTCTATTAATTGAGTGGAAAAATCTCGATTTCAAGCTCACTACGGGATTAGTTGGTTCCACATTCTATTTGCTGACAGGTTTCCACGGTTTACACGTTCTAGCTGGTGTAGTGCTTCAGATAATTATGCTGATTCGCTCATTCATTCCAGGCAATTATAATAAAACTCACTTCGGTACAAGTGCGACAACTCTATTTTGGCACTTTGTTGATGTAGTTTGGATCTTCCTTTTCTCGCTTCTCTACCTTTGGCGAGCATAAAATTTTTCACTTCACTAAATATTTACAGGAGTAACTTCATGAATTTATTCATCCAAGAATTACCAGCATCAAAACTCGCCCCAAAAGCAGTTCAAGAAACTCCCGCACCAGGTAAAGATCCGCTAATTGCACAAGGTTTACAAAAAGAGCAATATGTTGGCATTATTGGGCTTGCGATCGCTCTAATTGCTGCTGTGGGATTTTTTAGTCGCAGAGTCGAATACGCTATTGCTTTCGCTTTATTCCTCAGCGTCTTTTTAATTGCGTTATTTTTATTCGTATAGCTAATTAATCATTTGTCATTTGTCATTTGTCATTTGTATTTTCGCAAAAATCTTAATTGTGATTCTTGCTTTGCACCTATGCGTGAGACAGAAAATCTGATTTAAATGCGTAATACCAATTCACTAAAATTATGAAACAGATGTAAACCCTGAAAGGCTAACTATCTTTAATTTTTTTAATTGCGAATTGTGAATTGGTATAACATCCTGGCAAATTCATTGATTTGACAATACTTTGGAGATATTTTATGAATAGCCCAGTTTATCAAACTGTGATTCTTGGTGGTGGCTTCACTGGCTTATTTACAGCCTTACACCTGGCTCACGAACATTATCCTCGCTCTGTAATTTTGATCGATCGCAATGAAAGCTTTTGCTTTAAGCCATTACTCTACGAATATTTCAGTGGTGAGATGGATGCTTTTCAAGTAGTACCGCGTTTTGCAGAATTGCTTAAAGGTAGTGGTGTAATTTTTGTTCAAGATGCAGTGGAATCGATCGACTTGCACCAACAACAAGTCAAATTAGCTTCGGGAAACTCATACAACTACAGTAACTTAGTATTAGCTTTGGGTAGTGTTACTGCTTATCATCATCTTGAAGGTGCTAAAGAATACGCTTTTCCTTTTTGGACACAAGCAGATGCGATCACTCTCGATCGGCATTTAGGCGATTGTTTGCAAAAAGCAATCAAAACTGAAGATCCAGAACAACGTCGTCAACTGCTAACAATAGTTATAGTTGGTGGTGGTGCAAGTGGTGTAGAAATGGCAGCTACTCTAGCTGATTTACTCCCACATTGGTATAGCGCTATGGGAGGAAATTCTAGTGAAATCCGTATAGTATTGCTCAATCACGGTGAAGAAATTCTCAATGGTGATATTAACAATCCTCTGCGCCCAATTGCTGAGAAAGAATTACAAAAACGCACAATTCCAATTGAAATACTTACGGGAGCAGAAGCCACTACTATTCATGCCAATGCCATTGAATATAAACGCAATGAGCAAATTGAAACATTGCCAACATACACCGCAATCTGGACAGCTGGCACTTCTATTCACCCACTAATTAAAGATTTACCAATTTCTCAAGAACACCGCGATCGTCATAACCGCCTCCTAGTTACTCCGACAATGCAACTACTTGACTTTCCAGAAGTCTTTGCAGGCGGGGATTGTGTAGCAGTTCAAGATAATTCACTACCGCCAACAGCCCAAGTTGCTTATCAGCAAGGAGCCAATATTGCCCAAAATTTGAAAGCATTAGCTTTAGGCAAAGACCTCAAACCAGTAAAGGTAAATATACGCGGAACTCTCTTAAAATTAGGGTTAAATGATGCTGCTGCTAACTTATTCAATGTTTTTGAAGTTGCAGGAGAATCCGGGCATTTAATTCGTCAAGGAACTTATTTAACGCTATTACCAACACCAATTCATGACTTTAAAGCAACAACTGAATGGGTGGATGAAGAGATTTTTCATCACCATCTCGATCCTCATGATGTGGGCAAAAAAGTTGTCCAAGCAGTGGAGGTGGTTGGCGCAGGAGTTATGGGCGTTTTAGCTGCCAGAAAATTATTAAAAATGTTGGGTTCGGAGGATAAAAGAGACTAGTACAGTACCGCGTAAATAAACCACGCATTCAAAACCGAATGGCACGCTTGTAAAGCCCAAACACTTATTGTATCCTCGTTCCCAGCCTCCAGGCTGGAAACGAGTTCCTGTGGGCTGCTGCCTGTTGTCAAGAAAGAGGAGGCGGAGCCTCCGAGAATGGTTTCCCAGCCCGGAGGCTTGTTCCAGTTGGGACAAGAGCTGTATCTTAACAAGCGTGTCATTTCATTCAAAACCAATGAAATGCTTATGCTGTATTAATTTTTAATTTTTAATTTTTAATTCCGCCTTGCGGTACTAGCGCAATTTCGTGCGACATAAATTTTAATACACTTAGTCATGGTTTTGTCACAATTTTGCAATAGCTTTGTCAATACGACGTGTGATGCTATAGCTCTGGCTTCGGAAATAGTCTCAGACTAAACCCACATACCAGAATCTACAGAAGAGAATCACTTAAGGCACAGTACCTTATGAAGATGATTCTTCAAATAGAAATTGCAAAATCTCATACAGTTGTAAGGAACAAGAAAATGAATTGGAAAGTACTTGCTTTGCTCCCTGCTTTGACTCTAGCTACTGCTGTACCTGCTTACTCTTTAACTAATAATAAAAACCAAAATTCGGCTACTGCTACCCACATTGCCCAAAGTACTCAGCAAGGCAACACCATGAAAAAGCCTAATGCTGTACCAAAGCTTAGTGCCAAGCACAAATCTAATCATGTGGCAAAGCGTAGTACTGGTACTGTACTGACAGTAGGCAGCAAAGGAGAGACAGTGAAAACTGTTCAAAATTCTTTAAAACAGCAAGGATTCTATACAGCAAGTGTGAATGGTGTATTTGATAATAAGACTCGTGCAGCTGTGATCAAATTTCAGAAATCTAAAGGATTAAGAGCAGATGGAATAATTGGACATCGAACTTTAGCCGCTCTTAAATAAAATTGTTTACTAATATCCTCATTGCTAAAATGCTTTAAAGACAAAAGGCTAGGAAAGAAATTCTAGCCTTAAAGGTTGTTTTAAAATTGGTTGGCTGTGACTTTAGGCATCTATACGATCCCCCCTAGCCCACGCCAGTCGCTTGGGCAAAACCCCAAAAAAAGGGATAAGCTTTTGGGCTTATCCCTCAAAAAATCAATTAATCAATGTATCAAGTTCCACTTGTCCAAGAATTGATGTACTCAATTTGATCGGGTGTGAGGCTATCAATGGTGATCCCAATAGCCTGCAACTTCAACCGAGCAATTTCTTTATCGACTTCAACCGGAATTGAGTGCAAACCAGGTTGCAACTTACCTTTATTCTTCACCAGGTATTCGCAAGCCAAAGCTTGGTTTGCAAAACTCATATCCATTACCGCGCTGGGGTGTCCTTCAGCCGCAGCTAGGTTAATCAAGCGTCCTTGTCCGAGAACGACAACTGATTTACCATTTTTCAATTTATACTCTTCGGTGAAAGGACGAACTTCTTTGATTTCTTTAGCTTGTGCAGCCAAGTATTTCAAATCAAGTTCCAAGTCAAAGTGACCGGAGTTACAAACGATCGCACCATCTTTCATGACATCGAAGTGTTCGCCACGAACAACGTGCTTGTTACCAGTCACAGTGATAAATATATCACCTTGGGGTGCAGCTTCTGCCATTGGCAGGACGCGGAAGCCATCCATTACGGCTTCAATTGCCTTGATGGGGTCGATTTCGGTGACGATGACGTTAGCACCCATCCCACGGGCGCGGAGGGCTGTACCTTTACCACACCAGCCATAACCGACAACAACAACATTCTTCCCAGCCAACAAAATATTGGTGGCGCGGATAATGCCATCTAAGGTTGATTGCCCAGTACCATAGCGATTATCAAAGAAGTGCTTGGTGTCCGCGTCGTTGACGTTGACTGCGGGGAAGGTGAGAACGCCTTCTCTAAACATGGCGCGTAACCGTACAATACCAGTGGTGGTTTCTTCGGTGGTACCAATCAAATCAGCAATTTGGTGTTGGCGTTCTTGTACCAAAGTTGCAACTACATCGCTACCGTCATCAATAATGATATTGGGACGATGATCTAAAGCTATTTGGACGTGGCGGTTATAAGTTGCGTTATCTTCGCCTTTTTGAGCAAAGACGGGAATTTCATGATCGACGACGAGGTTAGCGGCTACGTCATCTTGGGTTGATAGGGGATTGCTAGCAATTAAAAGCGCATCTGCACCACCGGCTTTCAAAGCGATCGCCAAATGTGCTGTTTCGGTTGTAATGTGGGCACAAGCTACAAGGCGTAAACCAGCGAAGGGCTTTTCGGTTGCAAAGCGATCGCGGATTTGCTTCAAAACTGGCATTTCGCGTCCAGCCCATTCAATGCGCTGTCTTCCCAAGGCAGCTAGGCCGAGGTCTTTAACCTCGTGCTTTAATCGGGGAGAAGTTGCGGTCATCAAAAGTTACCTCAAAAAATTAAAAAAGCTACGTAAGTTTTACGCACTCTACTAGGTTATTCTACTACTGGTGATTTTTGCTTGGATAAAAGCAAATCACTAGTCAAGAATCCTCAAAACTAGCTTGACGTTTGATCGCCGGAATGTCAACTTCCTCTTCAGCTTCTTCCTTTTTGTTTTATCTTTGGTAAGAGTAAAACTCTTTTTACGCTGGCATACTGATTTTCGTCATCTATCTAAAGATAGAAGACAAAGAAAAATATATCAAATTCTCATCAACTCAAGGGAAAACTTCAACTTTAGATAGGTACATCTACCCAAAGGAATTAAGCAGGATAGTTAAAGTAGTAATTGATAGATTTTACTCAAGGAGGTGTTTGAAGTGCGTTTTCAATTTTTGGCGTTGGCTTTGCCCGCCGTAGGCATCGCTAGTTCAATGGCTATAGGCATTGTATCTGTGCCAAAAGCCACGGCCCAGATACCTCTTTTACCGCAACTGCAAGCTCCCAGCAGTATTAGTAATGATTCAGATAACAGAATTGTTTCGGGCTGGATTTATTTAGATGGTCGTCGGTTATTTCAAATAGCGGCAACAAGAACCAACTTTCCTGAGCGTTCAGAAGATATTCAAAAGAAGTTGGAGAAAATTGGTCAAAATTACTTTCAATCACCAGCAAAAACACCAGTCAAGGTAGAAGTTCGCAAAGTAAACGAATTACCAGTAATTTATGTCAACGGTCAATATCTGATGACCGTTACTTCGGAAGATGCGGAACTGCGACAGGTAGATATATCGACATCGGCAAATCAAGTCGCCGAATCATTACAAGAAGACTTGCAACAAGCCAAGCAAGAAAGGCAAATTCAATCTTTAATCGACCAAGGTAAAATTGCTGGCGGTATCGGACTAGCAATGATTGTCATGAGTTGGGGGGTATATAGTTGGCAGCGGCGTTCCCAAAAGAATTTAGAAAACTCCATTGCCTCTCAACCCCAAAGAGAACTCTTCAACTACTCAAAACCAACAGATCAAGCAATTACAACACAGCTAAATCAACGACAACAACAACATCTCCAAGAAGCCAAAAGACGATTATTTCAGCTCAGTCAAGCCGGAATTTGGGGAGGTGGAAGCTTCTTTATTTTGGGTCTATTTCCCTATACACGAGGTTTGCAGGTAGCAATTCTCACAGCCGCTCAATTTCCTGTGCGATTAGGTGTTGTATGCTTGGCAACTTATGTAGCAATTCGTTTGACCTACGCCCTGATTGACCGCTTCGCCTCCACACTGATTAGCAGTAGTGCTTTCCTCACCCCAGAAAGTTCTGCACGGTTGCAACTGCGTGTTTCCACATTTTCTGGTGTAACTAAAAGTATCACTACTGTTATCTGGGTAGGAGTAGGTTTCTTGATCGCGCTGGTATCCTTGGGGATAGATATCGTTCCCTTACTAGCGGGTGCGAGTTTAGTTGGTGTTGCATTGTCTTTGGCATCGCAAAACTTAATTAAAGATGCGATTAACGGTTTTTTGATCATTTTAGAAGACCAGTATGCTTTAGGCGATGTGATTAATGTGGGAAGCGTGGGAGGCTTAGTAGAAAATCTGAATCTGCGGATGACCCAAGTACGGGATTCTGAAGGGCGCTTGATTACAATTCCCAATGGCGAAATTAAAGTTGTTGCCAATCTTTCTAGTCGTTGGTCGCGAGCCGATTTAACAATTCCCATCGCCTACCAAGCCGATACAGAAGAGGCTTTGAAGCTGATTGCAACTATTGCTGATAACATGAATCAAGAAATGCAATGGCAGAGTCAAATATTGGAACCACCGCAAGTTTTGGGAATAGATCAATTTGGCGATCGCGGTTTGATTATTCGTGTCTGGATTAAAACACTGCCCCTGAAGCAATGGGATGTAGCACGCGAGTTTCGCCGCCGCCTAAAAGTTGCCTTAGACGAAGCGGGAATTTCGATTTCTGTCCCTCAACAAGCAATTTGGGTCAATGACGAGCAATCGTTAAATTTTTCGAGTAATGGCAAAGCTAATTAGAAATTTAGATTCATTACCGCATTTTTCGGTTGATGAGACCCAACCGTGACTTCTCCTAGCAGGGAGCAGGGGGCAGGGGGCAAGGGGCAGGGGCAGGGGAGCAGGGGGCAGGGGAGCAAGGGAGAAGTTGCACTAAGTCTTTCCCTTCTGCCCCTCTGCTCCTCTGCCTTTTGTACCCAATCCCCAATCTTGTGCGATCGCCGACATTAAGCCTTAATAAATCCTTATATTAATAAAAAGCTACTACGTTGCTAACCAGTCTGAAACAATTCCATTATTGCTTGATTTATGTTTGTCAATACCTTCATCAGGCGGCCAGTGCTGACGACGGTCTGCACGTTCATTATCTTGCTGCTGGGAAGCATCTGTATACCGATTCTTCCCATTTCTCAGCTACCAGACCTTGCCCCAGTACAAATTACAGTTAGCTCCAACAATATTGGTGCAGATGCTCAAACAACAGAAAATACTGTCACCAACATTATTGAGCGACAAATTAATGGTGTTAAAGATGTATCTTATATATCTTCTAATACGGGTAATGATGGTTCGAGCAATATAACTGTCTCGTTTCCCACTAATGTCAATAGCGATATTGCTCAAGTAAACGTTCAAAATAAAGAAGCACTGGCTTCACCTCAATTGCCTGATACTGTTCAACGAACAGGTGTAACTGTTGAAACAGCATCAAGCAGTTTATTGCTTGTTTATGGGTTTTACTCAGAAAATAATGAGTATGACAACATTTTTATCAGTAACTATGTCGATCTGTATATTTTCGATCAGATCAAACGGCTTCCTGGTGTAGGAAGTGCCAGGGTTTTTGGAGAACGCAAGTATGCTATGCGTCTCTGGCTCGATCCCAACAAGCTTGCCCAACATCAACTAACTCCGCAAGATGTAACAACTGCCCTGCAACAACAAAATATTCAAGTGGGTGCAGGAGCGATTGGTAAGGAACCATCACCAGATAATCAAAGCTTTGAATTTGCTTTACGGGCAACCAGTCGATTTAAAGATGCGGCTGAATTTGAAGATATGGTGCTAAAAGTTACTCCAGGCAGTACTACTAGTAGCACCAGTAATAACACTACTAATAGCACTAGTAATAGCACCAATAGCATCCTAGTTAAAGTCAGAGATGTCGGTCGAGTTGAACTAGGAGCAGAGAACTATCTGGCTGATGCCAAATTCACTATTCCAGGAAATGCTCCCAAGGCAGCCGTGGGTTTGGGGATATATCAACTTCCCGGTAGTAATGCCCTGAACGTTGCTCATGCTGTTGAAGAACAGATCAAAATATTAGAGAAAAGTTTTCCACCTGGACTCAAAGCCGAGTTGGCATTTGATACCACTCCGTTTGTAGAAATTTCTTTAGAAGAAGTTCTGCACACTCTAGTTGAAGCAATTGTCCTAGTGGTCTTGGTAATTTTTGTCTTTTTACAAGACTGGCGTACCACGATCATTCCGACTGTGGCGATCCCCGTTTCCTTGATTGGGACGTGTGCGGCTCTGTTGGTTTTAGGATTTCAAATTAATACACTCACCTTATTTGGTTTTGTTCTCGCGATCGGGATCGTCGTGGATGATGCCATTATTGTGGTGGAGGCAGTTGCAGTCAAACTAGAGCAGGGTATGAGACCCTTTGAGGCGGCTGTGGAAGCCATGAAGGAGTTAACTGGGGCAATCATTGCCACTTCACTTGTACTTATGGCGGTATTTATTCCAGTTGCCTTCATTCCAGGCACTACTGGGATTGTTTACAAACAATTTGCCTTAACCGTTGCTTGCTCCATTGGCATCTCCACCTTCAATGCCTTAACCTTCTCTCCGAGTATGGCAGCCATCCTGATGCGCCCTGCTCAGACTCCACGCGGCCCTTTGGGGTGGTTTTTTACCCAATTTAATCGAGGATTTAGCTGGTTCACGCGGCGATATGTCAGGTTTATTAGCTACCTCACCCATATCAAGCCGGTTGTAATTGGCGTTTTTCTCACTGGTTTATTAGCAACAGTTTTGATGTACAGAGCAGTACCTACCGGATTTATTCCAGAGGAAGATCAAGGTTACTTCTTTGTGATTGTCCAGGGGCCTGACGGGGTTTCTTTGAAATATACCGAATCTGTGATGAATAAGGTAGTCAAAGAAGTCACATCGGCTCCCGAAGTTAGAGCTAGTTTTATGATCAGTGGCTTTGGTTTCGATGGTAATGCTTCTAATTTAGGCATTGCCTTTGCTAACCTGAAACCCTGGAAAGAGAGAACTGAACAATCTCAATCTGTTTATGGCATACTTCAAAGACTGAACGCAAAGCTATCTACAATTACAGAAGCCAGAGCGATCGCAGTCAATGCTCCTCCAGTGAGAGGATTAAGTACTACGGGTGGTTTTGAGTTTATCGTTCAAGACAAAACCGGCAGTGCGCCGATTGAAAGCCTAATTGATGCTGCTCAAAAATTGATTGGGGCAGCACGTAAAACCCCTGTTCTCCAAGGAGTCTTCACTCAGTTCACCGCAGATACTCCCCAATTTGACATTCAGGTAAATCGCAACCAAGCCAAAGCTCTCAATGTTGAAATTAACGACATCTTTGGGGCATTGCAAACTTATCTGGGGTCGCAATATGTGAATAACTTTGTGCAGGGACAGCGACAGTATCGGGTATATGTCCAAGCAGATGGAGTGTTCCGTTCTAATCCAGAGGATATTGGCAAGCTGTATGTTCGCTCTGCCAATGGGGCGATGATTCCGTTGAGCAGTTTGGTGACAATTACTCCCTTTGTCGGGCCGAAAACCATCGCCCATTACAACTTGTACAGGTCAATCAAAGTACAGGGCGCTCCGGCTCCCGGTGCTAGTTCTGGACAGGCGATTAAAGCAATGGAGCAACTAGCAGCAGAAAACTTACCTCAAGGGTTTGGTTATGAGTGGACAGGCACTTATCTCCAAGAAAAGACATCGGGGGGAGCTACAGGCTTGATTTTTGCCTTAGCGATCGTTATTGTCTTTCTGGTGCTGGCAGCTCAGTATGAAAGCTACGTTGACCCGATTATCATTTTGCTGACAGTTCCTTTGGCAGTTTTGGGAGCAATGACAGCGATTTGGCTGCGTTCCAATATTTTCATGGCAGGTAGCCTTTTCCCAAAAGTGGTCGATGATATCTATTGCCAAGTAGGTTTGGTAACTTTGATTGGTCTAGCTGCGAAAAACGCGATTTTAGTCGTGGAATTTGCCAATCAACTGCACGAGCAGGGCATGAGCTACACAAGGGCGGCGGTGAAAGCGGGACAAGAACGTTTGCGACCGATCTTAATGACTTCCTTTGCCGCACTGTTAGGATTTTTGCCCCTAGTGATTTCTCAAGGGGCTGGAGCCAGCAGCCGTTGGTCTTTAGGAACAGCGCTGTTTGGCGGGCTGATGCTTTCGACATTCTTGAGTTTGTTCTTAGTGCCAATTCTCTATATTTTGGTTAAGAGTTTGGCTCAGGCTATATTACCTCGGAAACGAGGAGGTTCAAATCCTCCAGATTCACCAAATGGAGCTTCGGGAACTAGACATGAAGTTCTACCTGCTGGCTCAAGTCAGCCAGAGACGCAACTTAGGTCTCAGGAGGATGGGATAAGCTCTTAAGTCTCATAAGAGGCAGGGGGGCAGGGGAGCAGGGGAGCAGGGGAGGAATAATTAATGCCCAATGCCCAATGCCCAATGCCCAATGCCCCCTGCCCCCTTACCTCTTATCAACTATGCAGCTTAAAAGCGTATCAGCTTATCCACAACATCTCTAACTCTGATACCATTTTCTGTAATTTCCTGCTTGCTAAAAAAATTAGCCGAATAGAATTAGTACTTAGATAAGGAAGAGTGAAATGGGACTTAGTGAGGGACTTTTGAATCCGACCAAAAAGGCTATGGTCGTAGATGATTGTTGCAACATGATTGAAGGACAGCTTGCATCCAAGTCAGGCATGAGCGGCATCGCTTTGAAAACTGCCTTTGCTGCTTTGAAAGGGATTAAGCCGGGGTATATTCCTTATGTCGTTGAGCAGATATTACCGCAATGCTTTACAGCTCTCGATCCCATCTGGAGTAGAGGCGTAGAGAAAGGCGATCCAGTTGAATATCTGAGTGCAAATCGCTCTGATACAGCAGACGCGCTACTGAGTGTTACCGATGCTAGAGTCAAGAACTCAAACCGCCAACTCGTGCGAGGAACCTATGAAAAACTTCGCGGTTCAGCCAAAAAGCACGTAGAAGAAGCAGTGCCAGATTTAGCTAAGGTAATCAATAATTACACTAAGGTCTAAGCCAAAGGTTAGAGACGCGATTAATCGCGTCTTCTAAAAAAGTGGGAAGCGCAGATGCAAAGTAGCTTTTCACCAGATATCGCCTCAAAATTTACCAACTTCAAATCAAGTCCCGCCCGTTGGATGGCTCTTTCTTTTATAGCAACAGCCAAAATGGTTAGGACATTAACAGATGATAAAATTTAGACACAAAAAGGCTTTTCACCCAGTCCCTAGTCCCCAGTCCCTAGTCCCCAGTCCCTTGCTATAACTGTTCTCCAAGATTGACTAAGGCTTTTTGAGTAGTATAATATTGCACAGCTTTGTTAATGAATCGAGTGCGATCGCCTACCCTTCTTCCTTCTTTTAATATTTAAGCATTTGCACCCAGAATAGAAGAGTCATAGTGCTGTAGTAAATCTTCTGGATCGTTGTAAATTGCGATCGCTTGCGATAGTTGTTCGTCGCTAAAGCCACCGCAACGCAAAGCAATTACACCTACCCCTGCTTTGGCGGCAGACTCAATATCGTAGGGCGAATCTCCTAGCATCACGACTTTATCTGGTGTAATTTGCCCTTTGTTCAAGGCAGCTTCTACAATGTCAGGAGCAGGTTTAGATGCTTCAGCATCATCGGATGTAGTTACTTCCGTTAGCAAATCATCTACTTGGGCAATTTTGAGCATGATCTCAAGTTCTTCAGAACTTGCAGAACTAGCGACAACCAGATGCAATCCCGATTTTTGCATCTTTAATATTAAGTTTCTGCTACCAGCAGCAGCAGTAGTTTGCGGTATATATTTGTCAAATAATAGTTTTTTGCGTAGTTGAGCGATCGCTTTGCCAGTTCCTTCTTCACCATTTAATTCTGGCACTACTTTGGGAATCAGTTGATCTCCACCCATGCCCATGAGTGGTCTAACTGTTTCAAATGGCACTTCCAAGTCATAAGCTGCAAAAGCCTCTACCCAGGAATTTGCATGAACATCATTACTTAATACCAGTGTGCCATCAATATCTAAAATTACCCCTTATAATGCCATGAAAAACCTCAACTGACGTTTTGTTTCATTGATGATGGCATGGCAAATAATTCGCATCTAGGCTTTGGGAGTAGATGAGACTGCAAGTAAACCCCGATCGCACAATTGGGGAAGCAGTTAAAATCGAGTTACTCTGGCTACTAGAAAAAGCGATCGCTCTTTTGCTTGGTGTGATAGGTTTGAATTGCACCTCTAGATCGGATCGTCTGTTGTGGCTAAGGATCGTTTTCATCAAGTTGTTAAGACGGCTCTTGCTAAGGATGGGTGGAATGTTACTCACGATCCGCTTCAGATTAAAGTAGGTGGTGTAGATATGGAAATTGACTTGGGGGCAGAACGATTACTGGCAGCGGAGCGAGGAGATAAAAAAATTGCGGTTGAAGTCAAAAGTTTTTTGGCTAGTGCATCGGCAATTTCAGAGTTTCATACAGCACTGGGGCAGTTTATTAACTATCGGGCTGCATTGCGTCGTCAAGAACCCGATCGCATTCTCTATCTAGCCGTCCCCGATCTAATCTATAACAGCTTCTTTCAACTTGATTTTCCAGCCTCAATGCTACAAGAAAATACCGTAAAAATGATTGTTTACGACATTGAATTGGAGCAAATTTCCCAATGGAAGAACTGACGGATAAATTAAAGAACTATCAGCAAATCGTGCAGCAATTGTTGATCGGTTACGCAGAAGTTAAGCCAGCTTATGGTGATATTGAGGTTGAGACTATCTTTGATACGCTGCGAGATCGCTATCAAATTGTGCATCTGGGTTGGCAGCATAAGCGCTGGGTACATCATTGTGTAATGCATCTGGATATTCGGAATGAGAAAATCTGGATTTTTTACAATTCAACCGAGCATGATATTGCGGCAGATTTAGTTGATTTGGGCGTGCCAAAACAAGATATTGTGCTAGGTTTTCATCCTCCTTTCATGCGTGAAATGAGTGACTATGCAGTGGGCTAAAAGCCAATACAGTTTAGATAAGACCAAAACACTTGTAGAGACGCCGATTTATCGCGTCTCAAAACCCAATATTTTGTACCAATAACCCTTAACCCAACCGTATTGGGCTATAAAAGCAGAAGGATTAAAGAAGCGATCGCCAATGCACAAGTACAAGTAGTGCCATTGCGCTTTGGTTAAAATCGCTTTGATTCAATATCAAAGGGCGATCGCAAAATATTGCTTGAGCTACATCGAATAGATAGAGGCTATCGCCTATCTTACAATGAAAATCTGTTTTCAGGCGATCTCACAAAAATTTGCAATCAACCCTTGAGCAGAATTTAGAAACGTTATAGTGTAGACGATGCATCTGCTTATTGTCAGGCATCGCTTCAAAGGTTTACTAGACCAAGGCTGATTTGAATTGCTCTATCTACCTGTGCAATCGTTTCTGGGTGCAGAATTCCCAAACGTTTAATCAGCCTTTGCTTGTCAATTGAGCGAATCTGATTGAGAAGTACAACCGAATCATCCTTTAAACCGCTTTCTGGCACTCTAATCAGTCTACAAATAATCATACAGCCAATTGCAACACTGCAAAACTACTGAAAGCGTTATTTTTTTATCCTCTAGCCCGATCATTTAGGATTGCTAACCAACGTTCGGCAATACTTTTAAAAGTCGAAGCTTCACGGCTAAAGATTTCTGAGGCTAAACTTGCTGACAAAGAGCGCAAGGCATTTATCGACTCGTTAAGCAATTCGCGCTGACGGACTACTTGCGTAACATCCAAGGCATTCTTCACTCCTTGGCTAATTTGCAAAAATAGGGGGAGTACAGAGCTAAGAGCTTTTGGCAGTTGAGAAGGAATCCAAGCTAGTTGATTCGCAAGCGCAGCGATGGTTTCAAGAGTCTGACAAGAGTTAAGTGTATCTATAACAACACTAACCAATCCTTCAGTGGTAGTTCTTTTCGAGGGATTAGAGTTGATGAGATATTCAACAGCTATGCGAGCATCAGCCAGATTTTCATTATAAGCTTCTAAAATTAACTCTAAACTGCGCTGGAAGCGTAGTTTATCTAAAGGATAGCTGGGTACTACTGGCATAGGAATCATAGACGATAGTAGTGTTACCATTGCAGGAATTAAAGGTAACCACCAACCTTCCAGGAAAGCCAAGTAACAGATACCAGCAAGACCAATCATTGCAAAGAATATACTGAAGGCCGACCATTTCCAAGAAGCCCATCTCCAAAACAATAAACTAATGCTGGCTCCTACCAAAGACCAGCCTAAAATCCATATCTCTTCTATTGCTTCAGTCCAAAAATTTATTAAAGGTCGCCCATCCAACACTGTACTGATGAGTTGACTTGCTATCTGTGCATGAATAAACAGAGCAGGCATTCTAGCTGGTTGATCTGGTAAAGCGCTGTAGGGCGTATAAAAGCCACTTGAAGGTGAAGGGATATTAGCTGCTGTAGGGCCGATAATTACCAGACGGTCTTTGAATAAACTGGGGTTGACTTGATCGCTAAGAACATCTGTGAGGTTTACTTGGTCGGCGAGGCTATTGGGGTGACGGTAATTTAATAATATTTGATAGCCCTTTGCATCCAAATGTTGGTAGCCACCAGAATTAGGTTGTAAACGCATAAACAAGGTTTTACCTAAGATAAAATCTCCTTTTTGAGTGAAATCGTATGCAATACCTTGTTTTTGTAGATAATTAATTGCAATTAATGCACCAAATGCAAATGATGTTGTACATTTCTTGTCTGTAGAGTTGGCAAATAATAAAGTGCGGCGGAGACTTTGGTCGATTTCATTGTCAGCGACCACATCGCTAAATCCGACATTATCTATAGGGACATTCGGCGGTGGGGGAATTTCATCTCTACCCAAACTGCTGAACAAACAGGTAGTGACAATGTTATCTTGATTTTGGAAATTAGCCGCCAAATTATTGTCTTCTGGTCGGAAAAGATATAAACCAACAATTCGCGGTTGATAAGACTCTATTTTCTTTAATAGCTGATTGATTGTCCGATCTGATAGAGGCCATTTCTCGCGT
>NZ_JAVRBQ020000054.1:0-22665 GCF_034531215.2 Nostoc sp. ChiSLP03a | reverse complement strand
GTCGCTCATGGGGGAAACCCCCAAGACCGCGCTGGCTCCCCTTATAAAGGGGGGAACCAGAAAAACATATCAAAGTCCCCCAATTTATCGGGGGATTTAGGGGGATCTAGATATGTGTAACTTCACATTAAATTGGTATTACAAGCAAACTATGTTTATCGAAGACCAACGGATTGTTTCTCAAACGTTCCCAGAATTAATCCTGACAGCTCAGCAGGTATTTTCACCTTAAGGTTGTTTGGTTCCTTTGCGTAAAATCAAAAAAATACTGGTTGCGTTCGTCGTTCGCGTTAGCGTCTCCGAAGGAGAAGACGTTACCGTTGGCGTTCGCGAAGCGTCTCCGTCAGGAGAAGCCTCTCGTTCGCGTTAGCGTCTCTGAAAGAGAAGAGAAGGTATCACCTAAATCTTGCAATATCAACTTGGTAGAGCAATCTAACTTTTATTGAGCGATTACCTGATCTGCTTCTAGCTCAGATCCAAAAGTCTCTTGGTGTGTTTCGATAAAATATTCCAGGATTTCATTAATCTCTTCAGGCTCAATCTCAAAAAAGCGGAAAATACCGCAGCCATAAGGGAAAAGAGAAACTACAAGGACGGTGAGTGCCTTTTGACTCTGAAGGCGCGCATACAGCGTACTCTCAGGAGGAATTGCTCTGTAGAGTACGGAAACACCCATAAGCAAACTCATCTGAATAATTTTAACGCTTCAGACTGTATCACTCTCAAATTGCCAGTGCCAACGTAAGTTTTGTGAAATGCAATCGATTCTACTCGGTCAAAAATCACTACTTTTACGGTATTCAGCCAGCGATGAACAAGACACACTTACGTGAGAAAGTGGGAACACGGAGAGGAAAAATGCCTTCTAGAGTATTATCGATGTTTATACTTAGCAAAAATTCTTTTAGAAAAACCTTATATTAAGTTGTGTAAATGTTACACTAAAACCTATCCAATGATGGATGTCTTTATTAAAATTTAAACTGTGTCAAGTTATGAACAAGATCGTAATATTACACTACCGATCCCCAGGAATTTGCGATTAACTTGACGTAGTAATAAATTAGGTTCTGACTTAAGTGGCTAATCAGGTATTACATTATATCGCAGTCAGAACGCGATTTTTCCGGGAAAGTTCGTTGCCACGTTGTATATATTCATCAAAAAGATGAATAGCCTCAATAACACAGAGGGTTAACCATGAAGGTATTCGACAATACCACAAAAAAGATTTTTCTGGCTAGCTGGGTATCAATCAATCAAGCAGAGACTACTGAGCATAAAGCAACCCAGCTAAACCATTCTGTTTCCAAGCCTTACTGGGATATTCTCCAACCCTTACGGCAGCGAGTAGAAAACATTCAAGTCCGCGATCGCCAACTAGCTCACCGTTTGTGCAAACTGATTCCATCTCAATGCCCCTTTGAGCGCGATGTCAAATTATTAGGGAAGACCTTGTTTCACATCCCGCCGATGTGCAAGCTCAACCCCTTATATGAAGAAGTAGTTGGTTTACGTTTCCGAGCGTTATGCTATCTAGCCGACGAGTGTGGCGAAGATGTATCGCAGTACTGCTAATACTGAGATATGAACGCTGAGGAAAAAGTTAGGAGTCAGGAGTAAAAGGTCGGGGATCAATAATATAACTCCTAACTCTTAACTCCTAACCATTTTTTATTATTTTTTTAGTATTTCTTTTGCCATTTTTGAATGGCATCCTGAGCATCTTCGTAAGCGCCTGTCTCCTCTGGCACTAAAGCTGCGGTGGCAATTGCGGCGTTACGTTCTCCTTCGGCGGCGCGACGCTTGGCCAGGTCTAAAATTTTCTCACTCCAATTATCGATCGATTTTTGGGCAGCATCGAAGCCTGGTTGTCCGGGTGGTACTTTCTTGGCAACTTCGATCGCCCGATTGTAGGTAGATGCCTGTTCGGGCTTAATTAAGGCATTAGCTGCATCTAAAAGAGTTTTGTTACTCACATACTGCTTACCCTCTAAGCGCCACAGGTTAATTGCTGCTTGTGCCTTCGCATAGGGGGCTTCATCTTTGGTAATTAATCGAGCCGCAGCAATAGCGCTGGCATACTGTCTTTGTTTAACACGACCCTCTGCTAAATCTAAAATCATCTGGCTCCAAATCTTAATATTCTCCTGAGCTTGTTCGTACAGTGGTTCACCGGGTTTAATTTTTCGGGCTGTAGCGATCGCCATGCTCAAATCGCTCGCCTGAGTTTGTCTGAGCGACATTTTCGCCAGGTCTAATACTGCTTGATTTCGCTTTTTTGACTGGGAACTAGAGGCTATTTGAGCGCTAGATTGGTTATTAGGTCTAACTGGTGGAGTGCGATCGCTAACAGTAGCATTGGGTAATGCAGTTGATATTTGCTTAATTCTAAAAGTTTCTTGATTACGCAGAAAAACTACGGCGATTAAACCTGCTACCAGCAAGCTGCCTCCGCCCCACAAGATAAACTGTTTCCAAAAAGGGATGCTTGGCTGATTTGCTGGCAATCGCGAGACATAACCTTTTGAGGAATTGGGGATAAATCTTCCTTTTGTATTCACTCCCAAGGAAGTTTCCGGCATTGGCTGGGCAACTAATCTGCTACCTGACTCTTGGACTTTTTGACCTTTCGCCTGTTGGGAAGAGTTCACACTAGCTTCTCCCCGTCTGCCTTGAGTTGCTGAAGTTTTAGAGGAATCGTCAAGGGGAGGGGCTGCAAGGGCAACAGCAAAAGATTCTTCCGGATAAATTCTCGGTTCTGGTTGAAAATCACTTTCCATTGCCAATTTTGGCAAGATTACTTGCTGCCTTGATGGAATGATCGTGGCAGGGTTTTGGATAGGACGCCAGTGGTGATGACATAACTTTGGCACGATCAAGCTGAGGTAGCTTTCTAAATCTGCCAAGTTGCTGCCATTACCAGAACGTAAAGCTTCTAATAAAGCTGCTGTAAAAAATCCGTGACCTAGTTCGCTACTCTCATGAGAAAATTGCTCTGGTTGGCAAGAAAGAATTGTCGCCAGTTGTAGTTCTTGAGCTAGTTCTATTGTTTCTTCACCAACAGGAGCATCCGCTTGAGTGCCAAAGGCGCGGTTGATATCGAGTAGTAGCAATACATTTAAGTCAGCAAGTTGCAAACTTTGCATTAGCGATCGCAATTCTATGCCGGTTTCTTGCACGAGTTCGGGGTTGCCCTCTGCTGGCATTAAGTAATCTTTGCCCTTGTAATTGACTCCATAACCGCTAAAAAATAACCACAGATAATCTTCCGGTTGCCAACTTGTTGCTGCCAAATCTTCAAGCAGCAGCAAAATATTTTCCTTCGTCGGGTAAGTCGATCTATCTGCAATCGGCGGCGAAGTATCTGTCATCACTAGACAGTGCTTGGGGAGAAAACCTGCCTCTTTTGCCAAAAAATCTTCTAGTGCCTCAGCATCTGCTTGGGCACAACTTAAAGGTTGAAATAACTGATATTGATTGATACCAATCGCGATCGCCCAGTAATTTGCCATCCCGCTCTTTGTCAGTTATTGTTGTTTGCTGGTCTTAAAATTGCGGTTGGCTTTGCCAAAAAAACAAAGCTAACCTATGTCTTATAGTCTAGGTGATTCCGATCGAATCTTAAGTTAGAATGTAATTTTTATTACGTTAATTAGCCGGAAAAATACCTTTACCTAATTTCAATAACAGATTATTACTAAGGAGATAGAAGGTCATGAGCAAAATTTCTGCTCACCTACCATCATCGCTCGCTCCCTTTTCAGTTATTAGCCAAATTGCCAGAAGAATCCGGATAATTCCTTTAGTAATTTTGCTCATATCTACTGTTCCTGCGTGGTTTTTGATGGAAGCGATCGCACCGCAGCTTGTGCGAGCTTACACCGCTAGAGTCGATCTAGCTATTGACCGCTTGCCAGAAGAAAACTATGAAACCGTTCTCAGGAGAGCGGAAGCGGTCGCTAGAGCAGCTGCTCAAAGGAGCTTCGACCAAGATATCTTGGTGACAGATGTTTCCATCATTGTGTCCGTACAAAATTATGGAGCGATCGCACCAGTCCTGACATTAGATGTCAGTCGTCCTCAATGGCGATCGCGTCCTGATGCTCAAAATTGGGCAACTTACTTCAAAACTGCGCGATCTCTACTTTTCTTTGAAAATAACTCTAATCAAGTTCCAGCAGCTAGCGCTGTGTCAACGCCAAAATGACGGGTTGAGCTAGAAGTCCGAGCCAAAGCTTTCTTGGCTCGGAACCTTGGGGGATTTAAAGAAAGTTATTCTTGCTGTTCCCGTGTCCTGGCGTCAGTCTTAACCCAACTTATTTATTCCTGACTCAACTGTTGTCTTTGGCGTCAGTGGATGGCCTAGAATAAGAAGGTTGTCAAGAATCGCGATATCTGCTGACATGGCTGTTCCTAAGAAGAAAACTTCCAAATCAAAACGAGATAAACGTCGAGCTACCTGGAGGCATAAAGCCGTCGTTGAAGCTCAGAAAGCCCTATCTCTAGGCAAATCAATTTTGACTGGACGTTCTACATTTGTTTATCCAGCTGCTGAAGAAGAGGAAGAAGAATCATAACAATTCAAAATTCAAAATTCAAAATGAAAGACATTTTCAGACGCGGGTTTAAACCCCGACTGAAACTCACAAGCTCATTAGATTGAAAAAATTGGTAGTGAGTAATTGGAAATATCCATTACCCATTACCTATCATTCAAGAGTTCATATAAAGTAAAACATTTGCTGCTGTTAGCAACTCAGCAAAAAAGCTTGTAAACATCTTGAGAAAACTTATTTTTCTCTAACTATGCTAGGAAAATTTTTTCAGAAACCAGGTAAAGAAGAAAGCGATCGCGTCCCTCCTGGTCAACACTTAGCTAAAGGTTTTCCCGTATTAACTTACGGTGAAACTCCCCAAGTCAGCACTGAAGAATGGGAGTTTCGAGTTTGGGGTTTAGCAAAATCTGCTACCTTTAGTTGGTCAGATTTTATGGCGCTACCTCAACACGAATTCACAGCTGACTTTCACTGTGTAACGCGCTGGTCTAAACTTGATGTCAAATGGACTGGCATTAAAGTTACAGATTTCATGAATCTGATTGAATTAGACCCGAAAGTAGCCCACATTATGGAACACTGCTATGGCGGCTACACTACGAATATTTCTGTAGAAGATTTCCTGCGCGAAGAAAACTTCTTTGCTTTTAAAGTCTTTGGTGAAGACCTTCCATCTGAACACGGTGGGCCGATGCGGCTAGTTGTACCCCACCTGTACGCTTGGAAAAGTGCTAAGTGGATTAATGGTTTGGAATTTTTAGCTGCTGAAGAACTTGGTTTTTGGGAGCGCAATGGCTATCATCGCCGTGGCGAACCTTGGGCTGAGGAGCGTTACAGCAACGCTTTTAGCTTTTAATAATTAATAGTTAAAAGTAGAGACGCGATTAATCGCGTCTGTACAGGAGTTATGAGTTAGGAGTTAAAAATTCATAATTTATAACTCCTAACTCATAACTTTTTTTAACCCAGAAGTTTCTTGATTAGCGGCAATTTGCCCTGATATGGAGCATATCGCCATTTTAAATCCAGCCAGAAGGAGTTTTGCAATACACTTTTCTTATGGGAAAAGGTGTCAAAACTAGCTTTACCGTGATAGTTGCCGATACCGCTATCTCCCACTCCACCAAATGGTAAAGACGAGACACCAACCTGCATAACTGTGTCGTTAATACAGACTCCACCAGAGGAAGTTTCTTGCAAAACTCGCTTTTGCAAGTTTTTATCTTGAGAAAATAAGTATAACGCCAAGGGTTTGGGTCTAGAGTTAATCAAAGCGATCGCTTCTGCAATGTCAGTATATTCAATGATGGGTAAAATGGGCCCAAAGATTTCTTCCTGCATTACAGAATCTTCTAATGAGACATGATCAATCAGTGTTGGGGCAATATAACGCTCTGAAGGTTGATTTTCTCCACCAATGACAACTTCACCATCTTTAAGAAAACTAACCAATCTCTCAAAGTGTTTTTGACTGATAATCCGGGCATAATCAGGACTGCTTGCTGGATTCTCGCCATAAAATTCTTTTAAAGATTTTTCCAGACCATTTATTAAATCTTTTTTGATTGTTTTATTAACTAAAAGATAGTCGGGAGCGATACAAGTTTGTCCAGCATTAATGAATTTGCCCCAAGTAATTCGTCTGACAGTGTGTTCCAGATTAATGTCAGTATCTACAATACAAGGACTTTTGCCACCCAATTCTAAAGTCACTGGTGTGAGATATTTTGCTGCTGCTGCCATGATGATTTTGCCGACGGCTGTACCACCAGTAAAAAAGATATGGTCAAACTTTTCTGCAAGTAGTTTTTGACTTGCTTCCACACCTCCTTCAACCACTGCAAGATAAGCAGGGTCAAAATGTTTGGCAATAATCTTAGCAATGACATCAGACGTATGAGAAGCAATTTCTGAAGGTTTGATAATTGCACAATTACCAGCTGCGATCGCACCTATTAACGGTGAGATAATTAACTGAAATGGATAGTTCCAAGGGCCGATGATTAAGACAACCCCTAATGGTTCTGGATAAATTCTGGCTGAGTATGAAAAAAAATCCCAGGAAACCGCTGCTTTTTGGGGTTTAGTCCAGTTTTGAAGATGTTTGATGGCGTAATCAATATCCTTAATTACACTGATTTCTGTAAGGTAAGTTTCTACTTCTGGTTTATGTAAATCCGCTTGTAATGCCTCGACTATTGACTGTTCATGCTCAATGATTGCTTGCTTCAGATTTTTCAGTTGTTCAATGCGAAAATTTACATCTTTAGTTTTGCCCGTTTGAAAAAAATCTCGCTGAGTCTGGAAAATATTGCCAATATTAGATAATTCAGTGGTAATCATTGTTTTTTCCTCTCAAAAACTATTTAATCTTAATACTATTATTTCAGCATCTTTAATTATTCAATTTTTAGCATTTGATTTTTAAGTGAGTTTTTTACTTTAAATTATCGTTAGATGGTAGTAAGGTTATAAATCATGAATGCCAGGGTAAAAAACTCTATAATTCATAATTTATAATTACTAGTTTTTTCATGCTTTGGTTGGTATAAGTACACTAAATATACTACCTTTGCCCAACTCGGAATTAAGCAGAATAATACCTTGATGTGCCTCGACAATTCGACGAGAAAGATACAATCCTAAGCCACTACCAGAACTTTTATGACTGCCTTGGCGAAATCGTTCAAATATAGTGGCTTGTTCTTCAGGGGGAATACCTGGGCCAGTATCCGCTATCTCAATTCTAATGTAGTTAACGGAATTGGATGTTTCAGAGAACTGAGATTGATTACTTTTGTTGAACTGGCGTTGAAAAGTAAGACGAATAGTAACTGACCCGGAATCAGTAAACTTGATCGCATTTCCGATAAGATTGGTAAATAAACGATGCAGTTCCAAGCGATCGCCCATCACTGTATTTGTGATTGATTCTTCAGTAACGTCCAAATTTAGGGAGAGTTTTTTATCTTGAGCTAAGGGTGCTAATTCTCCAGTCACTTCATCTAGCAGTTGTCTGAGATTAACTGGTTGAAACGCCAAACTTTTGCGACCCGCTTCAAAACGATAAACTTCCAATAAGGTATTCACCATAGAAAGCAGGTTGATATTGCTACGGGCCATGATGGCGATTACTTCCTGCATTTGCGTTGATAATGTTCCCAACGCGCCTTGCTGAAATAGCATCAACATGCGATCGGCAGCTACTAAGGGAGTGCGTAAGTCGTGGGTGAGGCGGGAGACAAAATCTTCTCGCTGACGGGCAATTTCATCACGTTCATCCATACTATGCTTTAAGCGCAAGAGCGATCGCACTCGTGCCAGCAATTCGTCTACTGTTACAGGTTTGCGGATAAAATCATCAGCACCCAAGTCTAATCCGTGGGCGACGTTGGGCGCATCGTGGGCAGTGATCAGCAATATAGGGATGTATTGCGGCAATTTCATCTCTCCACGAATGTGCTTAGTGACTTCGTACCCGTCCATACCTGGCATCATCAGATCCAGCAGAACCAAGTCACAAGGAGAAGCTTTCAATTCTGCCAAAGCTGAAATACCATTTTCGGCGGTGCTAATGGTGTAACCTTCTTCCTCCAAAATAGTTTTGATCAAAAACACGTTATCAGGAGAGTCATCAACAACTAGAATTTTGTCAGAGCGAAAAGATTGTGAAGTC
This sequence comes from Nostoc sp. ChiSLP03a, assembly GCF_034531215.2. Classification (NCBI taxonomy): domain Bacteria; kingdom Bacillati; phylum Cyanobacteriota; class Cyanophyceae; order Nostocales; family Nostocaceae; genus Nostoc; species Nostoc sp. ChiSLP03a. Next base: position 14,430 of record NZ_JAVRBQ020000054.1, on the reverse strand, counting down.
ATATAGATGAAAGGTACGAGATAAAAGTAAATTTTTAGGGAAACAGCTTTATTGGTATAGTTTTTCTATATAACGCTCAAATATACTTTCTACAAAAAAATTATTTACCTAGAAGTTTATATAAATCCATTTCAAAAACTACTTTACTTACCTTTTTAACAGATAGCCACAAGCTAATTGAATTATGGCTCGTAAACTTCTAGAACTGAATACAGAGGATGGCGGCAAGATTTTGGTAGCAGTTGAGTTACCAGATGGCTCAGTAGGTCGTGTATCACCACCTACAGGTGATTTACCTATAGAAAAAGTAGAGGCAAGCTTCGATGCCGTTAAGGATTTGATTGTTCGCGGGTGTCGCCCAATTACAAAAGCATTTCGTACCTTACAGCAAGAATCGCAACCTGTGAGCGGAGAAGTTGAGTTTGGGTTGAATTTTACCGCCAAAGGCTCAGTTTATGTAGTCGAATCTAGTGGACAGGCATCACTGAAGGTGAAAATAACTTGGAAACTGACACAAGAAGAAAACAAGTAACAAATTGTCATGAGTTGGGATTTAGTTAGAGCTTGTACCGTTGCGATCGCTAGTTCAGAAGGTAATATCCAAGGTACGGGCTTTTTTATCTCAACCCAAGGACATTTACTCACCTGCGCTCATGTGGTTGAGTCAGCAGGAGGTTGGGAAGAAGTGCGAGTCAATGGGAAAGCGGTTGAATTGGTTTATTTGGGAAATAACACCTGCGATGATTTTGCCATATTGCGATTACCTGGTTATCAAGGTGCTTCAGTTCCCTTAGCTTTTAATTTTCAGCCGATGGATCGATTTCTGTCTATTGGCTATGGGCGAACGGATTTTCCCCAAGGTGCTTCGATTGATGGCACGATCACCGATATGAATCCCCAGTCTGAATTTAGCAACTTACCAATGTTGCGGTTGCGAGTCAAGGCGAATTCGCAACAAGTGCAAGGGGGTTATAGCGGTTCGCCTGTATTTGATGCGGAAACTCAACGAGTTATTGGCATAATTGCCGCTTATGACAATACAGAAGGCGCATTGGCTCTGCCTCTGGTTACGGTGCGACAAAAATGGTCAAATTTGTCGATATTTCTGGATATTAATCAGAATGTACCACCATTGCCACCAAATAGCGAAAGCGCCAGAGTTTTTATTAGCTATCGCAGTCAAGATCCAGACTTGAGCCTTGCTCAACATTTTTGTGAAGCAATCAAAGCTGCTGGACATGAAGCATTTATGGCAGGTGAGAGCATTCGCTTAGGGGAAAACTGGCCCCAACGGATCGATAGAGAACTTGAACGGTGTGATTATTTTCTGCTGCTGTTATCTTCGCAATCAGCAACTAGTGAGATGGTAACAGAAGAAGTAAGAAGGGCAAAGCAGTTACAGGATTTGCGTCCTGAGCATAAACCAATAATTTTGCCCATTCGTGTCAATTTTCCTTTAAGTTCACCACTCAATTATGATTTGCGAGGTTATTTAAGTCAGATTCAGCTGCGAGAGTGGAAATCGCCTGCTGATACTCTGAGGATTTTGCAAGAAATTTTATCATTGTTGACCGAAGATGGTGGAGGCAGCGCAAATCTTGCCGCTACAGAGGAATTACCAGCTGTAGCACCTGCTTGGGAAACTCAGAAAAGTCCGCCTCTACCAGTTGCAGAACCAGAATTGCCAGAAGGACAAGTAGATTTAGCTTCGGAATTTTATATTGAGCGTCCCCCCATCGAATCTCGCTGCTATGAGGCAATTTTGAAGCCAGGATCTTTGATTCGGATTAAAGCGCCCCGACAGATGGGTAAAACCTCACTTATGGCGCGGATTCTTTATCAAGCGTCACAACAAGATTATCTAACCGTGCCTTTGAGCTTTCAATTGGCAGATGGAAAAGTTTTTGCAGATTTGGATAAGTTCCTTCAGTGGTTTTGTGCCAGTGTTGGACGGAGGTTGAGGCTACCCAACAAGTTAGCAGATTACTGGGATGTGATTTTTGGCAGTAAGGACAATTGCACCGCTTATTTCGAGGAATATCTTTTGCCAGAAATCAAGCAACCCCTAGCATTGGGATTGGATGAAGTCGATCGTATATTTCAATATCCCGAAATTGCCGCAGACTTTTTTGGGCTGTTACGCGCTTGGCATGAAGATGCTAAAAACCGGGATATTTGGAAAAAACTGCGGTTGGTAGTAGTGCATTCCACAGAAGTTTATATTCCAATGAATATAAATCAATCGCCGTTTAATGTAGGCTTGCCGATTGAATTACCAGAGTTTAACGCCCAACAGGTTCTTGATTTGGCACGAAGGCATGGACTCAATTGGAGTTTTACCCAAGTTGAACAACTAATGGCAATGGTGGGAGGACATCCCTATCTTGTACGAGTGGCACTTTATCACATTGCCAAGCAGGATACTACGCTCAATCTGCTTTTGCAAACAGCCCCCACTGAAGCTGGCCCTTATAGCGACCACTTACGTCGGCATTTGTGGAATTTAGAACAGCGTCCAGAATTAGCTACTGCTATTAAAAAGGTAGTTGCCAATACTAGCCCAGTTCGGTTGGATTCGATACAATGCTTTAAATTACTCAGCATGGGCTTATTGCAACAGCAAGGAAATGATGTAACGCCACGTTGTGATTTGTATCGTCAATATTTCCGCGATCGCCTGAGAGTTAGCTGATGAACATAGAACAAAACCCAGCTTATGAATATCAAGTCGGTGGCAGTCTGCCAGCTGATGCTCCTAGTTATGTAGTGCGACAAGCAGATACAGATTTGTATGAAGCGTTGAAGACTAGAGAATTTTGTTATGTTCTAAATTCACGGCAGATGGGCAAGTCTAGTTTGCGAGTGCAAACAATGCAACGACTGCAAAATGAAGACATTGCCTGTGCGGTGATCGACTTGACGAAGATTGGTAGCCAGTACCTGACGCCAAATCAGTGGTATGCAGGTGTAGTGCGTATTTTAGTGAGTAGTTTTGAGCTTTCAGGAAAGTTTAATTTACGGAATTGGTGGCGCGATCACGATCATCTTTCTCCAGTACATAGGCTGAGTGAGTTTATTGAGGAAGTTTTGCTGGTTGAAGTTTCTCAACCCATTGTGATTTTTATAGATGAAATCGATAGCGTTCTCAGTCTGAACTTTTCGACTGACGACTTTTTTGCGTTAATTCGAGATTGCTATAACCAACGTGCTGACAAACCACAATATAGGCGTCTTACCTTCACGCTGTTGGGAGTGGCCACTCCCTCCGACTTGATTCAAGATAAAAACCGCACACCATTTAATATTGGTAGAGCAATTGAACTCAACGGTTTCCAATTGAATGAAGCCGAATCATTAGCCCAAGGATTAGTGGGAAAAGTTAGCAATCCTCAAGCAGTGCTAAGAGAGGTTTTGGTTTGGACGGGTGGACAACCATTTCTTACTCAAAAGCTTTGTCAACTCATCTTTACTGAAATTGAAGCAGCAGGGGTTGGGGAATTGGTGCAATCGCGCATCATCGAAAATTGGGAATCACAAGACGAACCGGAGCATTTAAGGACGATACGTGATCGTATTCTCAGGGATGAGCAACACGCGGGACGGCGACTGGGCCTATATCAGCAAATTTTACAACAAAGAGAAGTTGCCGATGATAACAGTCCCGAACAAATGGAACTACGGTTGTCAGGGTTGGTAGTTAAGCAGCAGGGAAAGTTAAGAATTTATAGCCGCATTTACGAATCTGTTTTTAATCAAATCTGGGTTGATAAAGCATTAGCTCATCTGCGTCCCTATGCAGAAACATTATCAGCATGGTTAGTTTCCAATTGCCAGGATGAATCGCGTCTGTTACGGGGGCAAGCATTGCGGGATGCCCAGATATGGGCAGGAAGCAAAAGTTTGGGCGATCACGATTATCAATTTTTAACTGCTAGCCAGCAGTTAGATAGGCAAGAAGTGCAAATTGCATTGGATGCGGAAAAGCAAGCAAAGCAGATTTTAGCTGAGGCACAACGAAAAGCAGAATCAGCTCTACAGCAAGAGAAAAAGGCGAATCAAAGGTTAACTGAAACGCAAAAAAAGACTAGGCAGACGATTCGTGTAGGGTTTGCTGGACTGGCTCTTATCTCATTTGTGGCAATAACGGTAGGATTAAAGGCAGATAAGTCCAGTAAAGCTCTTGAGGAATCAAATAAGGCTTTGAAACAAGTACAGTATGAGCAGAAGAAGCTAGAAAATAAACAGCAACAATCACAAAAAGACCTTCAACATACACAGAAAGCTCTTAAAGAAGCAGGGACTGTACAGACAAATCTTAAAAAATATAATCAATATATACAGGATCAACTTCAAACTATAAGTACAAAAGAGGCTGCTGCAAACTCAAAACTTAAAGACAAGCAAAAATATTTTGACTATATGCAGGTTCGTCTAAAAAATCTCAATGTAGATTTTCACAAAAAAACAACAGAATTAACACAAGTAGTTAAGCAATTTGAAGCCGTTATTAATCAAAAAAGAGTTTTGCAAAAAGGGATATTTAAGGAGCAGAAAAAACTAAAAGCCCTTAGCAATACAGCGGGAAAATTATTGAGCAAAATAACATCTGGTGAAGATCAAGAGGAAGATAATTCCGATGACAGCTTTAAAAGGATATTTAAGCAGCCATCAAATAGAAATCGCCCAATTTACCTAGTTATAGTCAATAGTGATAGGTCTTCAGTTCTAGAACAAGTCACAAAGGTAGAATCAGCAGCCTTTTTATGGTTTAACCAAATACAAAGGCTAATCTTTGCTGGAAGCTTTGATAAGAAAATTGAGGCTGAACAGAGGGTCAATAAATTAAAAGTTTTAGGTATCAATGCTAAGATTATTTCTATTAAAACTATTAGTGATTATATAAATAATGATTATATAGATATAATACAAACTAATAGTTACACTTCTAATCTTTCCAAAAATTTTCTAAGAAAAGGAGATGAAGGTGAAAATGTCAGGGTTTTGCAAGAACGGTTAAGAGTTGCAGGCTTTTATTACGGGAACGCCACAGGGATATTTGGCCCAATTACCGAAGAAGCTGTCAAGCGCTTCCAAGATGCTTATAAATTAAGCGTTGATGGAATTGCGAACCGAGCAACATTAGATAAATTGCCGGGAGTTGGCATCGGTGATGGAGAAGAGGCTCCCAAAAAGGTAGTCAATCGAGATAAACTTCGTGTAGGCGACCGCGGTGAGCCAGTTAGACTACTTCAAGAACAATTAATGCAGGCAGGATATTTAGAGAGAGAGCCAAATGGTTACTATGGTTCCTATACTGCCGATGCTGTAAGGAGATTCCAAGCAGCTAATTTCTTAGCAGCAAGTGGCGTTGCTGGCCCAACTACTAGAGCTAAGTTATATAGCTCAGTTAATACTGCTAGCAAAAGCGAATTTAATACCCTAGAAATCCAAACGCGACTACGGGAGCGGGGTTTTTATAAAGGTAAATTGAACGGTATTATGGGAGATGATACTAAGCGAGCGATTAAACAAGCTCAGGAATTTTATGGTATTAGTCTTCGAGATATAAAAAGCGAAAGATTTTAACTTCAATTGAGAAACAAAGGTTATTGAGGTAGCTGCGATCGCAGTTTCACCAGAAAGTAGGCGATTCGCTCATTCTCTAGAAGCGAGATTATCTAAAACTTGCTGAAATTCTGCTGTGGAAGGAATTGTGATCGCACTTTTGAAAAGCATTTTTAGCACAGATGGTTCTTCTATCCCATTGATAACTTCGATAATAGAGTTTGGCACTTCTCCAAATCGCGTTTCTAGGACTGTAATGATGCTTTCTCTAGCATTTTCGACAATTCCTTCTTCTTTTGCTAGCCTTTCAATACTAGTTACGTACCGCATTCTATCTGCCTCCTCGTAACTTCTTACTTCTGTTTTAAAATTAAGTGCCAACTGTTTTGGCAAAACCATTATCCAGTCGATAAACCGAAATAATTACCGAATATCTTCCCGGCTATATCCCCGTTCATACAGCCGTCTGACTAGGCTTAGTTTCCACTGTAGCCGATTTTCTTTCTTTTCGTTGCGTTGCTTTGGTCTTAAGATGTGCCATCACAATTACACCAAAGGGGTTGGTTGTTTGCTCTAGGGTTTCCCACCCTTGCTCATAGTCCAACAGTTTCGCCACAGGAAACTCTAAGCTGACGCGACATCCGCCCAGTTGATAGCTGTAGCTGGAAGGTCGCCAATTCGCTTGTTCATCTGCTAAAACTGCTAAACTAATGACTCGCTTTTTGTGGCGGTCAAATAAGCGGTAATTATATGTGTACATCCGTTCGGCAAATTGGCTGTCATATTGCCCTTGGACTTCCACATGAACCAATACCCAAGCTTCCTCTCCATCCAGTAGCCAAACTTTTGCAACTTTATCGACCAAACGCCGCCCAATTTCTGCATCCGGTTCTAGCTGTTGCAGTTCTGTGTCCAGAAATTCATAAGGTCGCGTCCAGTCGATTTCGCCATAAGCTTGGGTGAAAAAGAATTTCAGAAAGCGGGGAAAATATAGCTCGATGACTTCTTTCCAAGGACTATCGTAATCAGTAAGTTGCTCGGTCATGAATTAAAACAAAAAGTACCTCTGTGCCATTGGTAAAACTGTCGCAGGTTCACAAATCAGCAACTCACCATCTGCTCTAACTTGGTATGTTTCTGGATCTACTTCAATGTGGGGTAGTGCATCATTCAGCTTCATATCCCGCTTACTCAATTGCCGTGTTCCAGAAACTGCAATTGCTGCCTTTTGTAAACCTAGCTGGCTGGGAATTTCTTTCTCTAAAGCTGCTTCGGAAACAAAAGTTAATGATGTGGCATGACGCGCACCTGCAAAACTACCAAACATCGGTCGCATATACACTGGTTGCGGTGTAGGAATACTGGCGTTAGCATCGCCCATTTGCGACCATGCAATCATTCCGCCTTTAATCACTACCTCTGGTTTCATGCCAAAAAAGGCAGGACGCCACAAACATAAATCTGCTAATTTTCCCTTTTCCACTGAACCCACATATTCAGCAATTCCATGAGCGATCGCAGGATTTATAGTATATTTAGCAACATATCTTTTTGCCCTAAAGTTATCTGCTTTTTGCTCTGTTCCTTGTGGATTAAGAGTTCCCCGTTGCACCTTCATTTTGTGAGATGTCTGCCAGGTGCGAATTATCACTTCGCCCACTCTTCCCATCGCCTGGGAGTCAGAAGAAATCATGCTAAATGCGCCTAAGTCGTGCAAAATGTCCTCCGCAGCAATGGTTTCCCGACGGATGCGAGATTCGGCAAAAGCGACATCTTCGGCGATCGCAGGATCGAGATGATGGCATACCATCAACATATCTAGGTGTTCGTCTAAAGTGTTGAGGGTGTAAGGACGTGTCGGATTGGTAGAAGATGGCAGAACGTTGCCTTGGCTGCAAACTTTGATAATATCTGGTGCGTGTCCGCCACCTGCACCTTCAGTATGGTAGGTGTGGATGGTACGATTCTTGAACGCAGCGATCGTATCTTCGACAAATCCGGCTTCGTTCAGGGTATCAGTATGAATCGCTACTTGCACATCATATTCATCGGCAACGCTGAGGCAAGTATCAATTGCTGCGGGTGTGGTTCCCCAGTCTTCATGAAGTTTTAACCCCATTGCACCGGCGGCTACTTGTTCTACAAGTCCTTGGGGTTGACTGGCGTTACCTTTGCCCAAAAATCCTAAGTTGACGGGAAAAGCATCAGCAGCTTGCAACATTCGGTAAATATTCCAAGGGCCGGGGGTGCAGGTAGTGGCATTTGTACCTGTAGCTGGGCCAGTACCGCCGCCGATCATGGTGGTAATCCCGGAAGCGATCGCCACTTCAATTTGTTGAGGACAAATAAAATGAATATGGGCATCAATACCGCCAGCAGTGAGAATCATTCCTTCACCAGCTAAAGCTTCGGTTCCGGGGCCGATAATAATATCTACATTATTTTGAATATAAGGATTTCCGGCTTTACCAATTTTGAAAATCTTGCCATCTTTAATGCCGATATCTGCTTTGACAATACCCCACCAATCGAGAATTAAGGCATTAGTAATTACTAAATCTACAGCACCATCAGCGTTAGAAATGGGGGATTGTCCCATCCCATCACGGATGACTTTACCGCCGCCAAATTTAACTTCATCGCCGTAGGTGGTGAAATCTTGTTCAACTTCAATAAATAATTCTGTGTCTGCAAGTCGGATGCGATCGCCTACTGTCGGACCATAGGTTTCGGCATAGGCGCGGCGATCCATTCTGTAAGGCATAATACATTCCTTGAAACTGAGGTTAGAATCGAGTTTAAACGCAAAGGGGAGGCAGCGTGTTGCGGGGGTTACCCCCGTTGTAGCGACTGCCGTCGCGCAAAAGCTTCGTCAGAAGCAGAAAAGCAGCATAATCAAGCCTTAGCAAAACTGCGGGTGCGAGTTTAACATACGATTCGCCGCTTCAAAATTTTTCGCATTTTCTCAGGACGTGATCGCAACCTTAGAAAGCGGTTTGGCTTATGCATAAATCTAATTACTGGGTTGTTAAACTACGAACTGGCACATGCTTATTAATTCGTGCAGGAGGTCTATTGTAGTATTATGGTATTCTGCAAATCAAAACTACGGGGAATACGATATGAGCAAGTATAAAATTACTGTTACCCGCACAGGACATGATTACAAAGAAACTCGCGGCTGGCTTAGCACTACCAAAACAGGTACTTTTGCAGAAATGATCGTAGAAGCAAACGATCCAGAAGTCGCAAAATCTATTGCTAGTGAAATACTTGGCAATCGTGTAGCTTCTTTAGAAGCTCAAAAACTTTAATTACTATTTGTATATTTATTTAATATAAAGGCACTGAGAATCTCTCTGTGTCTTTTTTTTAGATGTAAAATTTTATAATAAAAGTGAACATGAGAACCAACTAGAAATCATGCAGATTCTACGATTTCTTGGCGTTATTGGCGACTTGGCGGTTCGAGAAATTAAGCATTTTGGCTATTTTTGTATGATTCTTAGCAACTTGTATAGAGGAATAAAGAAGGTATCAAACGTGTCGCCAAACTCTAACTTTGCCTACCTTTGCGTTTACCTCAGCGTCCCTCTGCGTTAAAAAATAAATATACCGTAAATTGAGTGATGTTTGGCTTAGACACAATGACCCTAGCAGATATAATTCCCATAGTTCGCAAGCTTTCTCCATCAGACAAACTCAAGCTAATTCGCATCCTTGCCGAAGATTTAGATACAGTTGAAGATATTTCTCCCTTAGAACCCTTCAAAACCTATGATTTACCTACTCCTTATAATAGCTTTGGGGCTGGTGCAGTTCTAATGGAAGCGATGCAACAAAAGGATTCCAGTGATTAAGCTGTATGCGGTTCAATTATTCGACCACAAGTTCCACCCAAAACGAATTTGATAGCTTACCTAGAATCCCCTTAGTTTTAATTCGAGAAAATCACAGGATAGCAACAGATGGCTTAGTTGATAGCGGTGCTACTGTCAATGTTATGCCCTATGAGCTAGGACTTCAGTTGGGTGGGGTTTGGAATGAGCGTCAAGCTATCATTCAATTGGCAGGAAATCTTAGTAATCAACCTGCGATACCTTTTTTCGCAAGGGCTGAAATTAATGATTTTACACCAGTAGAATTAGTATTCGCGTGGGTGGGCAGTGCTCATGCTCCCTTAATTCTTGGACAAACCAATTTTTTCCTGAAATTTGATATTTGTTTCTACCGTTCCAAATTGGAGTTTGAAATTAAACCTATTCAGTAAGTTTTTTAAACGCAAAGGGACGCTGAGGGAAGCGCAGAGGTACGCGGAGGTTTTTAGAGGTTTCCGTTTATTTTGGCGTTGAAGCCGTAGACTTGGCGAGTACCAAGGAGGGGGATTAGAGTTATTTCTTTTTCGTCGCCTGGTTCAAAGCGGACTGCGGTTCCGGCGGGGATATCGAGGCGCATTCCTTTGGCTTGTTCTCTGTCAAAATTTAAGGCGGTGTTGACTTCATAAAAGTGATAATGGGAACCGATTTGTATGGGGCGATCGCCTGTATTTGAAACTTGTAATTTTATCGTTGGACGACCAACATTTAGTTCAATTTCACCTTTTGGTGTGATAATTTCCCCAGGAATCATAATAAATTCAAATCTTGAAAATTAACGAATTGGATTATGTACTGTCACTAACTTTGTACCATCAGGAAAAGTTGCTTCAACTTGCACTTCATGCACCATTTCAGGTATCCCTTCCATGACATCATCTCGCGTTAAGAGAGTTGTACCATAACTCATCAATTCAGCTACAGTTTGCCCATCCCTTGCACCTTCTAAAATGGCAGCAGAAATATAAGCGATCGCTTCGGGATAATTCAGTTTTAAACCCCTTCCTTTCCGTCTCTCTGCTAATAAAGCAGCAGTAAAAATTAATAGCTTATCTTTTTCCTGCGGCGTAAGTTGCATTCTTATCTCCTCTGTGTTCTCTGCGCCTCTGCGGTTTGTTCAAACCTGCCACACTCTTGGTATACAATTACCACGATTCAAAAAAGAAACTCGTAGCAATTGCCAAACATTAATAAACCAGTTTCTCACCTCAGATGTAGAAGAACCGCGATATCGACACAATAATCCATGTTGTAATCGGCTAACACCCGCTTCTCCTCTTGCATCCCATAAATTTCGCGTTTTTTCGACAATTTCTGCTGAAACTGCACCACCAACCCAAACTAGACTACCTACTATTGGTTTTCCAGCCAAACCGTGGGGACTGTGAAAAATTTCTTCGCTACCCCGTAACCATTGCCGATCAATCCATAAGGGAACATCTCGCTGCCAAATTTCCGTGTGCGATCGCCATTCCCCTTGCAAGAATTTTTCTCCTCTAGCACTGCGACCAAACCGGGTAATTTCCCAGCCTAAAAAGCTAGCCCCGGTTGCTAATTCTACCCGTAAATCTTGCCGATAAATCGCATCATTAAATAAAATTGTCTCTTGTGGCAACCATTCTAAACAAGCACCAGCATCAACTTGCATTTGGATGATTTGTCTAGCTTGTAAGCCATTGCTGCGATATATCTTGCTTGCAGCAGCTGTAGTGATTAAAGCTTGGGTTTGGGGTTGGAGGTGGATGTTAGAGGATAAGCGATCGCCTCCCACCATTCCCCCAGCCGTGTGTAAAATGACGCTATGACAAACTCTTTCCCCTTCTGGATAAAATGGGCGCTGTACCTTCAAGGGCGCTTGTTGGTGACTGTAAATTAATTTGGTTGTGTTGTGGCGATCGGCATAGACTAAATTAAGTTTGCCATGCCAACCTTCTGCTACTTGCGGATTGCAGGTCATTTATAAATTCAAGATTAAAGTTCAGATATTTTATATTTATTTAATGCATTTTCTGCTACTTTACTTGCAATTTATCATTGTTTTTCGCCAAGGTGTACGCTAGTGCGATAGACCATATAGATAAAACCACTTTCATCACGAAAGCACTGATATAATTCTTGAAACTTATCAATAAGATGTTCGTATACCGGGCCTTCACGCGGCAAATAAGAAACACTCATTGCTCGCCCAATAAGTCCAGTTAAATCTAACTGTTGTCTATAAGTAAAATTATATTCACGGATGTTAATAAAATAGGGAGTTACTAACAGTGGCTCTACCGATTGCATTCGAGATTCTGCTGGATGATTATTAGATGCTTCGCGGACTATTCGGCTATATTCTGTAGTTAAAGCATCTTCTTTATCGCGATTATTCCACACCACAGCCAAGCGTGCTGATGGTTTTAAAATGCGGTGAAATTCCAATAAAGTTGCTTCGGGGTTGAACCAGTGGAAAGCTTGAAAGCAAGTAACTAAATCAACTGAATTATCAGGTAGTTGGGTAAATTCTGCTGTTCCATCACGAAACTCTATCAAAGGATGTGCTTGGGCAGCTTCTCGCATCGCCGCATTTGGTTCTATGGCTATGACATTAATTCCGCGTTCAGCTAACAATCTTGAAGCAATTCCTGTACCTGCACCAATATCTGCTGCTACAAGTTGTGAACTTTCACCTAATCCTTCCAAGATAATATCAATTGCATCTGCGGGGTAGCTAGGTCGATATTTTACATAATCCTCTGCTCTGTCAGAAAATCGGTTAAGTGGGTTTAAGGTATGTAAGGGGGTTGTTTCAGGATTAATTTGGCTCATGGGTTTTGATGTAAAAGTAAAAATGAACCTGTTAGCTGGGCGTATTTTCAGGGAAGCATAGAACTGTAGCTCATGAAATGCGTCAATCTACCAGAAATTATGACAGCCAAAGTGATAAGCATTTGCAACCTTAAGGGTGGAGTTGGCAAAACTACCATCGTCATGGCATTAGCGGAATATTTAGCAGGCGATACCATGTACAAAAAGCGTGTACTTGCTATTGACCTTGATCCTCAAAGTAATTTGACTAGTGCTTTAATGTCAGAAGAGGTTTGGGAAAAAGAATTTGAAAGTAAAAAATTGACCTTGCCTTATTTATTTAAAGATCCTGAATATTTTTTAGAAAATATTAAAAACGAAAATTTTATAGTTAAACACAATGTTTCAAATGTTAGAAATAGAAATTCTTTCGCCCACTTACATCTGATACCTAGCAGCCCAAGGCTATTTGAAATCCAGGAAGAATTGCCATCAGGTTATTATTCTTTTAACTTTAAACCTGTTGAGCTTATTCGTACAATACTCAAACCCTTATTAAATAATTATGATTATATTTTAATAGACTGCGCTCCAAATATTAATACAGTAGTTAAAAGTGCATTTTTAGCTAGTAATGCTTGTATAATCCCTTGTGTCCCAAACCGAATGTCCATTCATGGATTAGATTTATTACTTGAACACATTGAAAAGTTTAATAGAGATTATGTACATAACTTAAAAGCAGTTGGGACATTAATTTCTCGTTACAACCGAACTATAGCCCAAAGCGAAAATCTAAACTCTATTATTGTTAACCCTTTCTATCCACCAGTTTTTGAAACCAAAATTTTAGAAAGAGCAAGAATTGCAGAAGGGTTAGAATTGAATAATTATTTGACATATAAACAAAAATATGATGATTCTCATGAATTTATGGTGAAATTAACTAAAGAATTTATTCAGAGAGTAGGTAGATAATGGAAGGAACAAAAATTGCAGATTTATTAAGAGCAATCGCAGAAGTTATAGAATCAGATCCAAAACTTGCTAAGGCTGTAGAAAAATGTCTAACTAACAGTTTAAACGCTCAAAAAAGTAAAAATTCATCCGACGCAACACCAAAGCAGTCAGAGGCTAGTAAAACTCTCGAAAATGGCGATTTTATCCTAACTGAATGTCGGCAAATTTTACGCGAACAGGGTGAAGAACAACTGAGATTTTACTTAACTGAGCTAGGAGAACAGGTTAGAGAATTATTGAAATATGGTCAACTTGACCCGAAACGCTCTATGCGCCGCCGGAAGGATTTGAATAGTATTGTTGAGCATATTATTCAAAAATTGCAAGCTCAAGATAAAAGCGGAAAACTACTTGCAGCCTCAATTTCTAAAATATGATGCAGCTTTATTAATTCCTCTATTGCTGCTCTAACCAAGTTACTAAATCAGCAATTTCAGAAAAATCTAACAACGCCTCTCCCAAATTTTCTAATTGTTCAGCAGATAAATTCCGAACCTGCTCAATTAAAGATCCATCAATATCACCAAAACGGCGTTTAAGTAGACGACTAATCAATTTAAACGCTTCTTTTTGAACAATATCTTGATAAATTACAGACTCTTTCATAATATCCTCCTGCAAAAATTGCCGAACCAAATCCTTTTCAAACCGCAAACCCGCCAGAATTTCTACACAACCCGCGATATTTTGTCGCTCTTCCCTATCTGGAATTGTAGCGACTTGTTCAGCTACTTGTACTAGTAAAGTTTGCGGTGAGTCAGTTCGCGTCAAACTTGCTAAAGGTAACAGCGCCGGATTAACTAAGAACAGTGTTGAATCTTGCTCCCAAAGACGAACAACCTGATATTGGTGAATCGTTGTGTTGTCCCGATATTCTTCAGTAAAAGCCATTTCGTTAGTAGTTTCCTGCAAAAAGATTAGCACTTGCACTACAGGACAACGGTATTGGCGCTTCAACCTCACAGAATAATCGAGCATTCGGAAATTAAGCGCCGGATTAGATTTCGCTAAAGTTTGAAATTCAATATGCAAAATTTGGTTATACCAATTTTTTATAAAGCTGCATAGAATTCGATCCCCCCTAGCCCCCCTTATAAAGGGGGGAACCAGAAAAACATATCAAAGTCCCCCAATTTATCGGGGGATTTAGGGGGATCTAGATATGTGTAACTTCACATTA